>NZ_BAAHXE010000004.1:0-93449 GCF_054657095.1 Hydrogenophilus islandicus
TGACACAGTCAAATTAAGAATCTCCTGATCGGCGCTGCGCTCTACTGGGCGGTGCGGTGGTTGGGCGGTACGGGTTGAACCGCATGAGAATGCGCAGCCGACTGTGGGGGTTACTGGGGGCGGCGGGAAGGGCGTTCTTTCTCTGGGTGGTTGCAGTCGGGTGCGGTGCAGCGTCATCCCCCCCTTCCCCTGCGCCCGGGGGAGTGTACGAAGTGCGCGACGATGTCGCCCTGCAGCAGGCGCTACGGGGCGCACCCGCGGGGGCAACCGTTCTTCTCTATCCTGGGGTCTATCATGGTCCTTTGCGGATCGATCGGCCACTGGTTCTGCGCGCTGCGGGCCGACGCACGGTGATCGATGGCGGGATGCAGGGGCATGTGGTCGAGATCACGGCCTCTGATGTGACCGTTGAGGGATTCATCATTCGCAATTCGGGCAACGATGTGCAGGCCGAACATTCGGGAATACGGGTACAGCCGGGTGCGCATCGAGCGGTGATTCGCAACAACGTCTTCAGTTATGTCACGTTTGGAGTCTATATCGAACAAGCCGACCACGTTCGGGTCGAGGGAAATTTGATCACCGGTAAGCGCGATTTTCTCTCACCGAAAAGGGGAAACGGAATTCAGCTCTACAACTCACGTCATGCGCAAATTATCGCCAACGATATCTCTTTCGTCCGTGATGGGATCTACGTCGATGTCTCACACGATGCCCTCTTTCGTGGCAACCGGCTGCACCACCTCCGCTACGGGACCCACTACATGAACTCTTATCGCAATGTCTGGGAGGAGAACGAGGTTTTTGCGACCCGGACCGGTTTGGCATTGATGGAAGTTCGGGATCAGGTGGTGCGTAACAACCGCGTTTGGGGCAATTCGGATATTGGGATTATGTTGCGGACGCTGCAAAACGGGGTAGTCGAGGGCAATGTCACTGCGGGAAACGCACGCGGGTTTTTCATCTACAACACCAACTATGCGGTCATTCGCGACAATGTGGTAGTCGACAATGAGATCGGTGCTCATGTCACCGCCGGTTTTACCTTCAACCAGGTGGAAGGGAATGACTTCATCGGTAACCAGCAAAACATCCGCTATTCCGGCACGCGGACCCTGACCTGGGGAGAAAATTCCGGTAACTATTGGAGCCAATATGTGGGATGGGACCGCGATGGCGACGGGATCGGCGATCTACCTTACGAGGCGGTCGGTGTCGTCGACCATCTGTTGTGGCGCTATCCGTTGGCGCAGGTGTTGCTTTCCTCCCCAGCGCTTGAGCTCCTGCGTTTCGTGAGCGCCCAGTTCCCGGTATTGAAACAACCGACGGTGGTCGATCTCCACCCCCATCTCAAACCGATCCATCCAGAAGGAGAAAAGTGGTATGGCCACCGCTTCCGCCGCCAGTGATCCCGTTGTTCGCGCCAACCATGTCGTTCGGCGGTTTGGTTCCAAGGTGGCAGTCGCCGATGTCTCGTTCGCAATTGAACAACAGGAGCGGTTCGCACTGATCGGTCACAACGGAGCGGGTAAGAGCACCCTCTTCCGGATGATGTTGAGCCTGCTCCCACCCACTTCCGGGACGATCGAACTCTTCGGTCATCGTTTGACCGGCCGCGACGATAGCGAACAACGGGCATTGCGTCGCGCCATCGGTTACCTGCCCGAACAGGTGGTTCTTTACGACAATCTGACCGCTGAAGAGACATTGCGCTATTTCGCTGAACTCAAAGGGTTGGCGATTTCGCCGCGCGAGATTGCTAGCCGTTTGGAGGAGGTGGGACTGAGCAGTGCGGCGAAGGTGCCAGTACGCGGTTTCTCCAAGGGGATGCGGCAGCGTTTGGGGTTGGCGCAGGCGCTTTTGGGGGAGCCGAAACTGCTCTTTCTCGACGAGCCGACGAGTGGCCTCGATCCGATGGGGATTCGCGACTTCTACCAACTGGTCGACCTCTGGCAGGAGCGTGGGACGACTGTGGTGATCTCTTCCCATATCCTTGCTGAAATCGAGCAGCGTGCCGATCGCGTCGCGATTCTCTCCCAGGGGCGGTTGGTCGCGGTCGGGTCGGTGTTCGATTTGCGCCAACGGGCGGCGCTACCAGCTCGTCTCTGGCTGCAGGGGCGCGACGCCTCGTCGTTGGCCGAACTGATCGGCTCTGCTGAACGAGTCGGGGCTGTGTTGCTCGAACGGACAGGTGGAGGGGTTTGGTTTTCATGGCCCAACGGCAAGAAAGACCAGGCACTGGCATGGTTGCTCGACAACCGAACCCTCTGGGTCGATTGGGCTTGGCGGGAGGCGACGTTGGAAGAGGTCTTCTTTACCCTGGCACTCGAAGGGCAGAGAGAGCTGACCGGTGAGGAGGCGGCATGAAGGGTGCGCTCGTTGCGATTGCACGGAAGGAGTTTCGGGACCGGGTTCGCAGCCGTTGGGTGTGGGTGGTTGCGGTTGTTTTTGCCCTCTTCTCACTGGCTATTGCCTTCTTGGGGGGGGCAGCGCAAGGTGCAGTGGGATTGCGCAGCGTCGAAGCCGCAGTGGCCAGCCTGACCAGCCTGGCGATCTTTCTGGTACCGCTAATCGCCCTGATGCTTGGATATGATGCGATCGTAGGGGAGCGGGAGCGCGGCACGCTCGATCTTCTCCTTTCATTGCCGATCCCCAAAGGGGCGATCGTTATCGGTAAATTTCTCGGCCTAGGTGCCGCATTGGCGGTCGCGACCGGTGTCGGTCTCGGGGGGGCCGGCATTGTGATGACGTTACGGGTTGGTTGGTCGGTGTGGGGGATCTGGGCCCAGTTCACGTTCGGCTCTATTCTGCTCGGTCTCGATTTTTTGGCGATCGCTCTTTGGCTGTCCACTTGGGCGCGGGATCGGAGTCGGGCTTCGGGGATGGCGATCGTCGTGTGGTTTGTGCTGGTTTTGGTTTTCGATCTGGTGTTGTTGGCGGCGATGGTACTGCTGGGCGCTCACCCGGCCGGGAGATGGTTGCCTTGGGTGATGTTTCTCAATCCGGCCGATCTCTTTCGCGTATGGGGTTTAGCTGCGGCAGGAAACCTTCAGGCACTGCGGGGAGTGACCGACCTTTTCCCCGCGGTGGCGTCGAGGCCTCTGTGGTTGGCGTTGGCATTGGTGGCATGGCTCGCGATTCCGTTGGTGTTGGCAAACTACCGTTTTCGCCGCAATGGTGAGGAGATGCGATGAGGCGTGCACAAAGAGTTTTACTTAGCAGAATGGTGGTCTGGGGTGTGGCCTGCGTGGCGGCGCTTCTGCTGACGGCCTGTACCCCGGAGCAGGGCGGGGTGGCGAAACCGAAAGATTTTGGCGAGGCGGAAGCGTGCGTCCTGGATGGAATGTATTTGGCCGATTTTCCGGGGCCGAAGGGGCAAATCCATTATGCTGACGGACGGATTGATTGGTTTTGCGATAGCGTCGAGCTGCTCCACACATTGAAAATGCCCGAGAGTGTGCAGGCAATCGCCGGCGCGTTCGTCCAGGATATGGGAAAAGCGGAGTGGGAACAACCGCGCGGTCACTGGATCGACGCGCGTTCTGCTTTTTACGTTTTCGGGTCATCGCGAATGGGGTCGATGGGACCGACCGCGGCCAGTTTTGCGACCCGTGCGGAGGCCGAGGCGTTTGCCCGTCAATACGGCGGTACGGTGAAGTCGTTCGCCGAGGTGACCGCGGAGGATGTTCGCCTCGACGGTGGGGCGTTGCATGACGACAAGATGTGAGGAGCGGCTATGGCTTTCAACGACTTCTATCGCGACATTCCCGCACCGCTTGCCCAAGAGATCGACGCGCTGGCACTGGTCGTATACCGCTCGCGGACGGCTGCAGACTCGTTACTTCGGGCAGAAGGGGTTGCCGATCTCGATGAGTGGCGAAAACGGTTGGCCGACGGTCATGACTCAGAGGGACACGACGGGTGGGAGCGCTATCTGAGCGCGGTATTCCTGCGTGACCAGTGCGAACGTGCGCGCAGTGAGCTGGCGAAGAAGTTGCGTGTCGCACAAGGAGAGCGGGTCGAGGGTGGCGAATCTCAACCCTTGGTGCTTGACCTCATTGCCCACTTCTTAGCCGATGAGGGGGAGAGCCACGGCGTGGCTGAATGGGAGCGGTTGCTCGACGCGGTCCACTGTCGGATGGCGAATGGGATCTCGCTGTGGATACGCTTCGCGACACCCCAAGCGTACAGCTTCGTCTGGGAGGGAAGCGACGGGGCAATGGAGCGAATCGATACGGCTCCCCACAGGGAGTGGTTGGAGAGACCTCACCGCCACACTGCGACAGGAGCGGTTGTCGGGGATCCGCTGACCTCCCCTTCTGCTCCGCCTGTGGAGAACGTTCGGCAGGTTTTGCGCCACCTCACCGGCTTGGAGCGCTAG
Organism: Hydrogenophilus islandicus; assembly: GCF_054657095.1. NCBI lineage: Bacteria > Pseudomonadati > Pseudomonadota > Hydrogenophilia > Hydrogenophilales > Hydrogenophilaceae > Hydrogenophilus > Hydrogenophilus islandicus. Next base: position 4,382 of record NZ_BAAHXE010000004.1, read on the forward strand.
AAAGATGCGCGGGTTCGTCGCGGGACGTCGGCGCTGGTTGGCTGCAGGGTTGGCTACGGTGCTGAGTGCAATCGCTGCGGGTGGTTGGGCTCTGTGGTCTCTTCGCAACCGAAAAACCGTCGACCACGAGGAGAGCTGCTCCACCGATCTCGAGGGACGAACGCCGCCTCATGCGTACGATCCTCAGCGGGACGGCCCTGACCCGTTGGCTCCGCGAACGATTCCGGAAACAGCGCGTTGCCCGATCTGCGGGATGTACCCTGCGCGTTACCCGCGATGGGCAGCGCAGCGCATCGATGAAGCGGGCCGGGTCGATTTTTATGATGCGCCGCGCGACCTCGTGATTCACGACCAGTGGTTGCGCCAGGCGGGGGAGGTGGAGAGCAGTCGCAAACGTGCGGTGGCGATCTGGGTCCGGGATTACTGTCGTGACGAACCGACGTGGATTGCGGGCGAGCAAGCGTGGTTCGTTTTTTCGCCGCAACTGATCGGGCCAATGGGGCGTCCTGAGCCAGCCGCGTGCGGGGATGAGACGTCAGCGCGCGCGCTGGCAATGGCAAAGGGGGGGGAACTGCTGCGCCTTGCCGACCTCTACGAGAAGTTTCGCTGGTGATGTCAGGTTGCTACCCACCGTTTGAGGGTTGGGTAGAGAGAGAAGAAGAGGGAGGGGACCACCTCTCGCGGCAGCGCGTCGAGGGTGTTTTTGATAAGGAGCCCCATAGCCGTGTCGCCACTGATCCGCAAACGGCGCTGGAAAAAGAGGGTGTCGCTATCTTCCTCTTGGGCGATCAGCGCAAGATAGACGGCAAGTGGGGCGGAAAAGGTGAGGCGAGGCGCGATACCCATATAGGGGCGGAAGCCAAAGGGGGCAAGGGTAAAATCGAACTGCCAGGAGAGGTCGGAGACGTTGATACGGATCGGCTGATCCAGCAAGGGGCTCAATCGTTCGCGGTCGAGATGGGGCAGAAGGTGGCGGTTGAGCGCTTCGCAAAAGAGGAGCGTGAGCGGGTAGCGGGGTACCCGTCCCAAGAGTGCCGAGAAAAGCTGAAAAAACCGGTTATGCACCGTCACTCACCCATTCGTAACCCGCGCGACCAAACCAGTAGCCGTTGCAGCAGCGTTCGGGGGCGACCCACGTGGGGGCAGGGGGTTCGCGGTGCTCCCGCCAGGCCGCAACTGCAGCAATCACCCCTTCGGTGTCATTCAGGTTGGGGATGATCCGGACGGCGTTCGCCCATGAGGAGAGCTCTTCCAGTCGATCAAGGAGCGACCACCATTTTGCCGATTGGGTTTGAACCCCATTCATGCGCAAAAATTGAGCCCCTTCGCGGGTTTCAATCAGTAACCCTTCTGGCCATTGCTGGCACAAAAAGCCGCAGTCGTCTTTCGGCCGGCCATAGCGTCGTGCAGTGAAACAGCGCGAGGAGTGGGCAAGTGCCAGCGGTCCCCAAACAGTGACCTCGCAAGCAAGAGAGAGCGTCTGCGCATGGGGGACGAGACGCTTGATGTCGTCTCGGCTTAGCTCGTGGTGGGGTATCCAGCGGGTCGCCCCCATTGCAGCGTATTCGCGAAGCGTTGTCGCGTGATAGACGTTGAGTTGTGGTCCAGCAGTCCAGCCAACGACCCCCGCCTCTTCGAGTAGGGAGACGGTTGTCAGGTCATTGGCTTCGATGGGCCAACCGCTCTCGCTCAATTTCCGCAGCCATTTGATCTGGCTCGGTGATTCGATCAGAGTGTAGGTCGAGAGGATGACTGTTTTACCCGCTTCGCGCAACATTTCGGCAACGGCTAGCCAGTCGGCAATTTTCAGCTCTTGGCGACGAGGGCAGACCGTTTCGCCGAGGTATACGCGGTCGACGGCGCTCTCTGCGATGCGGGCGTAGAATTCGAAAGTGGCCTGCCGGCTCCAGAAATAGGGGAGGGGTGCGAGCGTGATCTCCATCGTCATTTCCACGGGCGGCTGTAGGGGCCCAGCGTAGTTTGACCGCCTTCGCTGATGCGTGCGAGCTCCTCTTGCCACTCTGTCTGGACCGTGAAGTGGTCGTCAGGATATTTCGCGAGTGTATCGATCGCCTGCCGCCAGACGCGGGTAACGGTACGGATGTAGGCGACACTGCGCTGTCGGCCTTCTATTTTGATTGCCCGCACCCCACACCGTTTGAGTTCAGGGAGAAGGTCGAGGGTGTTGAGACTCGTTGGCGATTCGAGGGCATAGCCGATCTCTCCATCGACAACAAAACGCCCTTTGCAGAGCGTCGGGTAACCGGCTGGTTCATCCGGGGCGTAGCGGTCGATCAAAAAACCATTGAGACGAGCTTCCATTCCTGTTTCTCGCTCTTCCCAGGAGACGAAGTGGGCTGGCGAACAGGCTCCGTGATGGTTGGGTGCCTCGCCGGTGGCGTAACTCGACAGTGAACAGCGCCCTTCCACCATGATGCAGAGGCCGCCAAAACCGAATACTTCGATTTCGAGTGGGGCAGCCTCTTTGCAGACGTGCGCTACCTGGTCAATGCTGAGCACCCGCGGAAGAACCGCGCGAACCACACCGTAGCGCCGCGCGAGAAGCTGCAGCGCTGGTGCGGAAGTTGCTGAAGTTTGTACTGAGGCGTGTAGCCGCACCTCGGGGTAGCGCTCGTGGGCATAGGCCATCAACCCCAGATCGGCAAGGATCAGCGCGTCGACACCTAGCTCTGCCGCTTGGTCGATGGTACGATGCCAGAGGTCACGATTGTGCTCTTTGGGGTACGTATTGATCGCAAGAAAGACGCGAACCCCTTTCTGGTGGGCCCACGCAATCGTTGTGGTCAGTTCGTGTGGTGTGAAGTTGAGCCCGGGAAAATGGCGGGCATTGGTGGCGTTACGCAGCCCCAGATAGACGGCATCGGCACCCGCCTCGACGGCTGCGCGCACCATTTCAGGGTTTCCAGCCGGACAGACCAGTTCCATCGTTTCCGCAGGCATCGGCGAGCGCTATCTCGGTAAGGTCAACTAAATAAAGGATAGCGCGTTTTGCTCCTAGCCGCCTTGACCCAGGTCAAATGTTACCCGCTATTCCTTAACCCCGCCGCGATGCCGTTGATCGAGAGGTGAATCCCGAGCCGCAGCCGCGGATCGTCCTCGCCGGCGCGGTGGCGACGCAGGAGCTCCACCTGCACCAGGTGCAGCGGATCGATGTAGGGGAAGCGGTTCTGCACCGACCGCTTGAGGAGGGGGTTGGCGTCGAGCAGCTCCCGCTGCCCGGTGATCGCCAAGAGCCAGCGGACGGTGCGCTGCCACTCGGCGGCGATCGTCGCGAAGATGCTTTCTGCAAGCTGCTGGTCGCGAACGAGCGCCACATACCGTTTCGCGATCGCGAGGTCGCTCTTCCCCAGCACCATATCCATGTTGCCAAGGAGCGTGGCGAAGAAACTCCACTCGCGCGCCATCCGTTGCAACAGCGCCAGCCGCGCTTCGGCGCTCTCCCCTGCTGCTTCACCGGCTGCGACCCAGTCTTCGACGGCGGTGCCGAAGCCGTACCACCCCGGGAGCATGATCCGCGCCTGCGACCACGAAAAGACCCACGGGATCGCGCGCAGATCTTCGATCCGACGGCTCGTGGTGCGCGACGCCGGCCGCGAGCCGATGTTGAGGTGGGCGATCTCGTCGATCACCGTCGCCTCCCAAAAGAACTGCTCGAACCCTTCGGTTTCGTAGACGAGTGCGCGGTAGGCGCGAAAAGCCCGCTCAGAAAGCTCCGTCATCACCGCTTCAAAGCGGGGGTCGGGGGCGGAGCCGTCTTTGCCGAGGAGCGACGCTTCGATCGTCGCGGCGACAAGCACTTCGAGGTTGCGCCGCCCCAGTTCGGGGTTGGCATATTTCGCCGCGATCACCTCCCCCTGTTCGGTGAGCTTCAACTGCCCCGCGACCGCCCCTTTCGGTTGCGCGAGAATCGCCTGGTAACTCGGCCCGCCGCCCCGCCCGACGGATCCGCCGCGGCCGTGAAAGAGGCGGAGCCGCACCCCGAGCTCCTCGGCTGTCGCAACGAGCGCCTGCTGCGCGCGGTAGAGCGCCCAGTTCGCGGTGACGAAACCGCCATCTTTGTTCGAGTCGGAGTAGCCGAGCATCACCTCCTGGCAGTTGCCGCGCGCGGCGACCCACGCGCGGTATTCGGGGAGGGCAAAGAGCGCGCGCAGGATCGTCGGCGCCGCTTCGAGGTCGGCGATCGTCTCGAAGAGCGGCACGATCTCCACCGCGAGGTGGTTGCGCCACGGCTGCACGAGCCCGACCTCTTTCAAGAGGAGCGCCACCTCCAAGAGGTCGGAGACGGCGTCGGTCTTCGAGATCACATATTGGGTGATCACCTCGGGGCCGATCGTGTCGTGCGCCCAGCGGGCGGTGCGCAGAATCGCCAGTTCCGCTTGGGTCGTTTCGCTGTAGCGCCAATCGGGGTGGACGAGCGGTCGGGCAGTCGCAAGCTCGGCGCGGAGCAACGCCACCCGCTCCGCTTCGGGTAACGCCAAGTAGTCGACCCCCGGGCGGGCGGCGGCAAGGAGCTCGGCAACGACCCGCTCATGCACGGCGCTGTTTTGCCGCAGATCGAGGTGGGCGAGGTGAAAACCGAAGACCCGTACTGCGCTCCGGAGGCGCGCAAGCGTCCCGCTCGCGATCTCGGCAAGGCCCGCGGCGCGCAACGACGCGTCGACCGTCGCCAGATCCGCGGCGAACGCTTCGGCGCTCGGGTAGGGGGGCAAGGTGACGCTCGGGAGTCGCCGCGGCAGGTGGCCGACGAGCCGCTGGTAGGTGGCGGCCAGCCGGGCGTAGATCGCGATGAGGGCAAGGCGGTAGCGCTCGTCGGCGCGGTGCGGCGACGGAGGGCCGGCGGTTTCGGCAAGCGCGTCGAGCGCGTCAGTCACCGGCGAGAGCCCCGCCGCAATCGGTAGCTCGCCGCCTAAGCGATGGACCGTGTCGAGGTAAAATTCCAGGACTGCCGCGGCGTTGCGTAGCACCGTTGCGCGCAGCACTTCGGCGGTGACAAAGGGGTTGCCGTCGCGGTCGCCCCCAACCCACGACCCGATCTGCAAGAAGGGGGCTTCGTCCCATTCGCCGATCAAGCGGGTGAGTTGCCGGTAGAGCTCAGGAATCTGTCGCAGGAAGGTGGTGCGGAAGTAGTTGAGGATGTTGTTTGCCTCGTCGAGCACCGAGATCCGGGTGGGGCGGATGAGGCGGGTGAGCCACAGGGTGCGGATCGCGCGGCGGATCGCGGCGTCGAGCTCGTCGCGCTCCTCAGGGGTGAGCTGCGTCCGGTCGCGCTCGGCGAGGAGCCGGGCGATCTCCTGTTCGCGCATCAACACCGCCTGGCGTTGGACCTCGGTGGGGTGGGCGGTGAGCACCGGCCGAATGCAGCTGGTTGCGAGAAAGGCTTTGAGGGCGTCGCGACTGATCCCCGCTTCGTCCAGCAGCGCCAGGGTATGCTCCAGTGTGCCCGCTTTCGGCGGCGAGCCGCTGATTGCGTGCGCCCGGCTTCGGCGCAGGTGGTGCTGATCTTCGGCGATGTTCGCGAGGTGCGAAAAGAGGGTAAAGGCGCGAATCACAACGATCGCCTCATCCCGGCTCATCTGTTCCAGGAGCGCGCGCAACGCCTGGGGGTCGGCGTCGCCGCGGTGGATCGCCACTGACGCTTGCCGCACCGCCTCAACCAGCGCGAAGGACTCTTCCCCGTGCTCCAAGCGGATCGCGTCCCCCAGGAGCTTTCCCAGCTCGCGGATCTCGGCGCGCAACGGCGCGTCTTTGTCGGCGTCGTTGGTCATCACTTCTTGGTTCATCGCGCTGCTTCCCCCTTCTGGAGCTTCGCCTCAGCTGTTTCGAGCAACTGTTCCAGATAGTAACTGTAAAACGATTCGTCGGGGAGACCGACGAGCGGGGGGGCAAGGGGCGTCCCGTCACCCGCAACGACCACCACCGTCGGTGTGAGCGTCCCTTTCAGCGCGCGGGCAAAGGCGGCGTGGTTCGTGCGCTGGCCCGCGAAGTCGGTGAGTGGAAGGTCGGTGCGGTCGGCCTCAATCCGGCGAAAGCGCGCCCGCTCCCTGTGGCTTCTCGCCACCCCTTCGAGGTAGCGTTGGGCGCGAACACAGTAGGGGCACTCGCGCCGCTCAAAGTAGAGGAGAATCGGCTGCTTGGCGCGCACCGCCCAAGCGCCGTCGGCGGCAAGGTCGGTCGCAAGGGGAAGATCGGTTGCGGTTTGCTGTTGCGCTGCGGCTGTGCTCCCCGGCGCTTGCGCTGCCGCCGGTGGTACAATCGATAAAGTAGCCATGAACAATACCCATCCGGACGTGACCGCCGCGTAAAGTCCCGCGCGCCTCAAGTTTTTCAAGGATCGTTGATGTCGCACCGCTTCTCTCCCCACCGTTTGGTGATCGCTACGCGCGAAAGTCGCCTGGCGTTGTGGCAGGCGCGCCACGTGCAGCAGCTGATCGAGCTATATGACCCCAATTGTACCGTCGAACTTTTGGGAATGACGACGCGCGGCGACCAGATTCTCGATCGCCCGCTCGCCAAAATCGGCGGTAAAGGGCTCTTTGTCAAGGAGCTCGAGGTGGCGTTGTGGGAGCGCCGTGCCGATCTCGCCGTCCACTCGATGAAAGATGTGCCGATGGTCTTGGGCGAACCGTTTCGTCTTGCCGCGGTTCTTCCCCGCGAGACACCGGTCGACGCCTTCGTCTCAAACCGCTACGCGTCGCTCGACGAGCTCCCCCCCGGGGCGATCGTCGGCACCTCGTCGCTGCGCCGCCAGGCGCAGTTGATCTCCCAATACCCCTACCTCAGCGTCGAGCCGTTGCGCGGCAACCTCGACACGCGGCTCCGCAAACTCGACGAAGGGCAGTATGACGCGGTGGTCCTTGCCGCGGCAGGGTTGAAGCGGCTGGGGTTGGCGGAGCGGATTCGCGCCGAACTCCCGGTCTCGTTGATGCTGCCTGCCGCCGGCCAAGGAGCGCTCGCGGTCGAAATCCTTGCCGAACGGAATGAACTGGCCGAATGGCTCGCTTTTCTCCACGACGCCGCTACCGCCGCGTGCGTCGCTGCGGAGCGCGCCTTTGCCCGGCGCCTCGGCGGGAGCTGCGAGGTGCCGATTGCCGCCTACGCGACGATCGAAGGGGGGAGCCTTTGGTTACGCGGGCTCGTCGCCGAACCGGACGGGAGCGCGATCTATCGCGGTGAGATCCGTGGTGCGGTTGCCGCGGCCGAAACGCTCGGCGTCGCGCTGGCTGAACAGTTGATCGCCGAGGGGGCCGAGGAGCTCGTCACCCGCTTGTCGCTCCCGCAGGAAGGGGGGCTTTCCGGGCGTGAGCGAACAGGGGAGTAGCGCCGTTCCTCCGGGGTGCGCGGGGGGAAGGGGAACCCCCCGGGGCGTGTGGATTACCCGTCCCGAGGGACAGGCGGCACATCTGGCTGCTCTTCTTGCTGCGCGCGGATGGGAACCGATCGTCGCGCCGCTTCTTGCGATCGAACCGCGGGTGGACCCGGAAGATGCTAGAAGGTGGGCAGAAGCGCTCGACACCTTTGCGTGGATCTTTTTCGTAAGTGCCAACGCCGCGCGTATCGGGGTGGGAGCGATCCGCGCCTACCGCGCGTGGCCGCCCGGTCCCCCAGTCGCAACGGTCGGGGCGGGGAGCGCCGCGACGCTCCGCGAGCTGGGTTTCCCCGAAGTGTGGTACCCTCGTGCGGGAGCCGACAGCGAAGCGGTTCTGGGGGAGCCCTGGACGCAACCGAGCGCGATTGCGGGCAAGCAGCTGCTTATCGTCAAAGGGGAAGGGGGGCGCGGGTTGCTCGCCGAGGTGCTGCGCGCGCGCGGCGCGGAACTCTTCACCTGGTCGTGTTACCGGCGGATTCCCGAGCGGTGGCGCGAGGAGACGTGGCAACCCTTTGTCGCGGGGCGGATCGCGGCGCTCATCGTAACGAGCAGCGAAGCGGCACAGATGCTGCCGCAGGCGATGGGGGCGTCCCGTTTCGCTGAGGTGTGCGAGCGGCTCCCCGCGGTTGTGAACCACCCTCGGGTCGCTGAAGCATTGAAGCGGGTCGGGTGGCGCGAAATGGCCGTTGCCCCGCAGCCGGGGGACGAGGCGTTGGTCGCGACTTTGGATGCTTACTTTGGAAGGAGTCTCAACGATGACGAAAGCGAGCGAAACGGGCAAGCGCCCGGAGGGTGTTGAGACGGGAGGCGCGCCTGAGGCCACTCCTGAGGCGCCCCCATCTCCATCCGCTGCCCAGTCACCGCAAGGGGCTGAGTCTCCCCCCGTGGTCCCGTCCCCTTCGGCGGAATCGGTTGCCCGTGAAACCTCTTCTGCGCCTGAACCCGCGGGATCCCCTCCGAAGCCTGAACCCGCCTCCCCGTCCCGCGCTGGACTGTGGGTGGGGACGCTCGCGCTCATCGTCGCGTTGGGCGGGTACGGTTACGCGCAATACGCTGCGACCCGGGTGGCGCGGCAGGAGCAGGCGCTCCGTGCCGAGTCGCTCGCCCACCTCTCCGCCCTCAGTGACAAGGTGCAGGCGCAGCAGGCGCTGCTCATAACCCTTCAGCAGCAGGTTGCGGGGCTCACCGGTGTGGACGCCCAGGTGGCTGCGCTCAAGGAGGCATTGCGCGAGGTGACCGAGTCGCTGGCGCAGACCCGCGAACGGTTGGCTAAGGATGAGGCCGATCTCGACCGGCTGCAGACCATTGCCAAGAGTGCGGCAGAGATGACCGAGGCGCTCGCGAAACTGGGCGACCGCCGCTGGATCGTCGAAGCGGGGGAGGCGCTCGCGTTTGCCCAGCGGCAGCTCGCCTGGGATGGCAACCTCAACGCGGCGCAAGGGGCGCTCGCCACCCTCGCGGCGCGCCTCAAAGAGGCCGACCGGCCCCTTCTTCGCCCGTTGCGGCAAGCGGTCGAAGCCGACCTGCTCGCGATCGAGGCGGCACCGCGCGTCGATCTCGACGGGATTCTCGCCAAACTCGCCTCGCTCGACCAGCTCCTCACCGAGGCCCCCTATCGCTTCACCGCCGAGGTCGATCGCGCCCACACGGTTGCGACCGCTACCGGCGACGATTCCCCCTGGTACCTGCGGGCGTGGGCGGCGGTGGTCGCCTTCGGGCACGCGGTGGGCGAAGAGTGGGCGCACTGGCTGCGGCTCGAGCGGATCGACGCGCAGGCGCCCGAACTCCTCTCGCCGCAACAGAGCGCAACGCTGCAGCTCAACATCAGCAACTGGATCGCTGCCGCGCGCGTTGCCGCGAGCCGCGGCGACGAAATCGCCTATCGGACGGCATTGGAAAAGCTCGAGGCGACGCTCGCACGCTATTTCGACCCGGCCGCACCCCAGACCCGAGCGGCGCAAGCGGCGCTTTCTGAACTCAAGGCGCAAAAGGTGCGCGTGGAGCGGCCTACTCTGGAGCGGTCGCTCAAGGCGCTCTCAGAAATCGAAGCACGCGTTGCCACAGTGACCGCGCTGCCTGCGCCCAAGGAGTAGAGCGATGGTGCGAACACTTCTTGCCGTAGTGATCGCTGCTCTGGCTGCGGTGGCGTTTGCCCTCTGGTTCCAGAGCCTCGACGGGTATGTTGTCGCCGTCTTTCCCCCGTACCGCTTTCAGATCTCGTCGCAGCTCCTCGTGGTGCTCGCGCTCCTCTTCCTCTTTGTGGGCTCCGGGCTGCTCCGGCTTCTGGTGCGTCTCCTCGGCACGCCCCGTGCGGTGCGCCAGTGGCGGCAGCGGCGCCACCTTGAGCAGGCGGTGGCCGCGCTTGAGGAGGCGATCATCGGCTGGGAGCTCGGCAAACCCAAGCAGAGTTTCCGCGCGCTCGACCGCGCCTACCGCTTGAGCATCGGCACCGGTGCTGCGGCGGTCGCCGCGTGTGAAGCGGCGCTTGCCGTTCGTGACGAGGGGCGGGCGGAAAATGCCCTCGCGCGAATTCCCGAAACGGGCCGGTGGCGTGCGGTGCGGCAAATCCTCGAAGCCCGTTTCGGGCTCCTCTTTGGCCGCACCGACCGGTTGGAGTCGGCGCTCGCGGCACTCGAAAAAGGGGGCGAGGTTTCACCGACGGTGCGCGAGCGTTTGCGGCTCGAAGCGGGTGTTCACAGCGAGCGATGGGATCTTGCGCTCGAGGCCGCCCGCAAGCTGTGGCGCCACGATGCGCTCACGGCAAGCGAATTCCTCGCCGTCGCGGCAAAAGCCTACCCGGCGCTCTGCGCTGAGGCGCTTCGCCGCGGGCAACCGTTCGACGCCTGGTGGCAGGGGCAACCCAAAGAGGAGCGGCAACTTCCGACGGTGGTTGCCGCGGTGACTGAGACGTTGGTTGCCCATGGCGACGCGGCGCGGGCCCTCGAAGTGGCGCGGGCGTTTCTCCGCCGTCGCTACGCCCCCGAGGTGCTCCGTGCGGTGGTGCCGCTTCTCCCCGGCGATCGTGGCTGGCTCGAGCTTTTGGAGCAGGCCATCGCTGAAGACGACAACGACGCGCTCCTTCACGAAGCGCTCCTTCGCGTCACCCTCAAGCTCCAGTTGTGGGGGCAAGCGAAGCGCCACTACCTGCGGCTCGTCGAACTCGACGCGGCGCGGGCGCGAGCGGTGGCCGCCGAGATGGTGGCGGTGGACCCCCGCGAACTCCCCTGGGAGCGGGGGCTGCTTCCGGCAGCGTCGGGTAGCGACCGGACCGCTTCGCCCGACACGAACCAGCCCAACGCCTCGCTCCAACCCCTCGCCGCCGAGGCGGCGGCCGATACCGATCCAGAGGGTGGTCGCGAAAAGGGTCGGGCGTGATATGATTGACCCCGCGGCGGGTCGCCTCGCATGGCAGCGTGGGAACCGGGTCAGGGCCGGAAGGCAGCAGCCCTAACCACAACCTGTCAGTGCCGGGGGTTCGGCTCGCCGTCTCCATAAGGCTTGGTATGACCCAATTGGCTCTGGCGCGCAAATGGCGCCCTCGCGACTTTTCCGCTTTGGTGGGGCAAGATCACGTGGTGCGCGCGCTCACCCACGCGCTCACCACAGGCCGCTTGCACCACGCCTACCTCTTTACCGGCACCCGCGGGGTCGGTAAGACCACGATCAGTCGGATCCTCGCGAAAGCGCTCAACTGCGAAACGGGGGTCACCGCAACCCCCTGTCAAACCTGCCAGGCGTGCCGCGAAATCGACGCCGACCGTTTTCCCGATTACGTCGAGATGGACGCGGCCTCGAACCGCGGCGTCGACGAGATGGCCGCGCTCCTCGAGCAGGCAGCCTACGCCCCTGTAGCCGGGCGCTACAAGGTCTACATGATCGACGAAGTCCACATGCTCACCGGCCACGCCTTCAACGCGATGCTGAAGACGCTTGAAGAGCCCCCGGAGCATGTCAAGTTCGTGCTCGCGACGACCGACCCGCAAAAGATCCCGGTGACCGTGCTCTCGCGCTGCCTGCAGTTCAACCTCCGGGCGCTCTCCGCCGCGCAGATTGCCCACCGTTGCGAAACGATCCTCACTGCGGAAGGGGTCACGTTTGAACCCGCAGCGCTGCTTCTCATCGGACAAGCCGCGCGTGGCTCGATGCGCGACGCCCTGTCGCTCCTCGACCAGGCCATCGCTTATGGCGCCGGGGAGGTCAGCGAAGGGGGGGTGAGCGAGATGCTCGGTCTGGTCAGTGAGCGGTTGTTGATCGAGCTCCTCACGGCGCTTGCCGACGAGGCGGCAGAAGCCTATCTCGCCGCGATGGCGAAACTCTCCGCGGCGAGCGTCGCCGTCGACGCGGTGTTGGCGTCGCTTGCGCAGCTTCTCCACCGCATTGCGCGACGCCAGTGGGGAGGGGCACCGTTCGATGACCCCCGTCTGGAGCAGCTTGCCGCGCGCTGGCACCCCGAATTTCTGCAACTCGCCTACCAGATCGTCGTCCAGGGTCGGCGTGACCTCCCCCTTGCCCCCGACGAGATCACGGGGCTCGAGATGGCGCTCTTGCGCCTCTTTGCTTTTGCGCCGCAGCGGGAGGTTCAACCGCCGCTCTTGCCCCCCAATCCCCAGCCGCAGCCCCAGGCGCTGCTCCCACCCTCCGGCTCGGATGAACCGCAACAGCGCGGGAGTGACAACCGCCCAAAGCCCACCGCCGCGGTGCCGAGTGAATCCCTAACGGCACCGCTTGACGAGGCGAATGCGATCTGGCTCGCCGCTTTCACGCAGATGGCCCTCTCCGGCCCCGCGCGGGAGTTGGCGAGTCACACCGCCGTGGTCGCGGATGATGGAACGGTGTGGCAACTGGGTGTCGATCGTCCCGCCCACCACTGGTTGCGTACTGCGCCCGAACTGGTTACGCGCATCGAAGAGGCCTATCATGCGGTTGCGCCCCAAGGTTGGGTGCGGAAACTGCGCTTCGAGCCCCTCGCGCAACCGCTCGACACCCCTGCGCGCCGACGCGAAGCGGCGCTTGCCGCCCGCAAGCAGCAGGTGCTCGACGCTCTATCGCACCACCCGAGCGTTCGACTCCTCTGCGACCGCTTTGACCTCGCTCCAGATCCGGAGTCGGTCTCGTGGGAGGAGGGGGCGATCTCTTTGTAACCTACTGTGAAAGGAAAGCGACGATGTTCAACAAAGCGGCACTCTCTGGCTTGATGCGTCAAGCGCAGAAGATGCAGGAAAAAATCCAGAAGATCCAAGAGGAGCTGGCGCACACCGAAGTCGAAGGGCAAGCGGGCGCAGGGCTCGTCAAAGTGGTCATGACCTGCAAGCACGACGTGCGGCGGGTGACGATCGATCCGTCGGTCCTCGACGATCGCGAGATGCTCGAAGACCTGATTGCCGCAGCCGTCAATGACGCGGTGCGTCGCGCCGAAGCCACCGTCCAAGAGAAAATGGCGGAGGCGACCGCAGGGATGCCACTTCCTCCCGGCTTCAACCTTCCCCTCTGAGTTGCCTTGCGATGAGTCAGGCGCTTGCGGAGTTGATCGACGCCTTGAAACGCCTTCCCGGCTTGGGGCCGCGCAGTGCGCAGCGGGTGGCGCACCACCTCCTCAACCACGACCGCGCGGCAGCGCTCCGTCTTGCGCGAGCGCTCGAGCGGGCGGCGCAGCTCCTCATCCACTGCGCCGAGTGCAACACCTTTTCGGAAACGCCCCTCTGTGCCCGCTGTGCCGATCCAGCCCGAGACCGCAGTGTCGTCTGCGTCGTCGAAACGCCGGCTGATCTCGAGGCGATCGATAGCGCCCATGTCTATCAAGGGTGTTTCTACGTGCTGATGGGTCGCCTCTCCCCGCTTGACGGTGTAGGCCCCAAAGCGCTCGGGGTGGAGCGGCTCCTTGCGCGCCTCGCACGCCCCGAGGTGCGCGAGGTGGTGCTTGCGACCAATTTCACTGCCGAAGGGGAGGCGACCGCGCAGTGGCTCGCCGAGCGGATCGCTGCCCACGCGCCGCACCTCAAAGTGACCCGTTTGGCCCGCGGCGTCCCCGTGGGGGGTGAGCTCGAGTACGCCGATCCGGCAACGATCGCCTACGCCTGGCACGACCGTCGCCCCATATCCGGAGGGTGATTTTTGATCTGCATCAAGCTCTTTGCCTTGATTCCTTCTCTCAGCGCGTTATAATCCGTTAGATTTGGGCATCTGAGGAGAAAACGATGACACACGCAGCCGAACCGATGGATGACAACCGGCGGCAACTGCTGGTCGCGACGTCGGTCGTTGGGGGGGCAGGCGCGGTGGCTCTTGCCGCTCCGTTTGTCGCCAGTTTCGCCCCCTCGGAGCGCGCCAAGGCCGCTGGCGCTCCGGTCGAGGTTGATATTGCAAAAGTCGCGCCGGGCGAAATGATGGTGGTAGAGTGGCGCGGCAAACCGATCTGGGTTTTGCATCGTACCCCTGAGATGCTCGAATCGCTCAAAAAGGTGCGCGACAAGCTCGCCGATCCCGATTCGGAAAAGTCGGTTCAACCGGCCTATGCCAAAAACGAGCACCGCTCGATCAAACCCGAATTTCTGATCGTCGAAGGGGTGTGCACCCACCTCGGTTGTTCGCCTTCGGCCAAGTTTCTCACGGGTGAGGCGAGCGGCCTCGGTGCCGACTGGGTGGGCGGCTACCTTTGCCCGTGCCACGGTTCGATGTTCGACCTTGCCGGGCGCGTCTTCAAGAGCATGCCGGCGCCGACGAACCTGCCGGTGCCTCCCCATAAGTACCTCACCGAAACGAAGGTGTTGATCGGCGAAGACAAGGCGTGAGCGAGGAGCGCATCATGACGGGTAAATCGGGATTGTTGCAGTGGATCGACGAGCGGTTCCCGCTCTCGGCCACGATCGAGGGGCACCTCACCGGGTATTACGCCCCCAAAAACCTCAACTTCTGGTACTTCTTCGGCTCGTTGGCCCTACTGGTCTTCGTGATCCAGATCGTCACCGGGATTTTCCTGGTGATGAACTACAAACCCGACGGGACGCTCAACGCGGCCGGGGTGCCGATTGCCTTCGCGAGCGTCGAGTACATCATGCGCGAAGTCCCTGGCGGCTGGTTCATCCGCTATATGCACTCGACCGGCGCTTCGGCCTTCTTCATCGTCGTCTACCTCCACATGTTCCGCGGTCTCCTCTACGGTTCCTACCGCAAGCCGCGAGAACTCCTCTGGATCATCGGCGTGCTGATCTTCCTCGCGCTGATGGCTGAGGCCTTCATGGGGTATCTGCTCCCGTGGGGACAGATGTCCTTCTGGGGGGCGCAGGTGATCATCAACCTCGTCTCGGCGATCCCGGTGATCGGTCCCGATCTCGCGATCTTCGTGCGCGGCGACTACGTGATCTCCGACGCGACCCTCAACCGCTTCTTCTCGCTCCATGTGATCGCGGTGCCGCTCGTGCTCCTGCTCCTCGTGGCGGCCCACATCGTGGCGCTCCATGAAGTGGGTTCGAACAACCCCGACGGTATCGAAATCAAGAAGAAGAAGGACGCAACCGGCAAACCGCTTGACGGGATTCCCTTCCACCCCTACTACACTGTGAAGGATATGGTGGGGGTCGCCGGGTTCTTCATCATCTTCTTTGCGGTGATCTTCTTTGCACCGGAAGGGGGCGGTTACTTCCTCGAGGCGAACAACTTCATCCCCGCTGACCCCCTGAAGACGCCGCCCCACATTGCGCCGGTCTGGTATTTCACCCCCTTCTATTCGATCCTGCGCGCGGTCACCTATCCCCTCTTTGGGCTCGACGCCAAGTTCTGGGGTGTGGTGGCGATGTTTGCGGCGGTTTTGATCATCGCATTCCTGCCGTGGCTCGATCGCTCGCCGGTGAAATCGATCCGCTACAAAGGGCCGATCTTCAAGATTGCGCTCACCCTCTTTGTGATCGCGTTCCTGATCCTCGGCTATCTGGGGGTGTTGCCTCCGAACCCGACGCGGACGCTGGTGGCGCAAATCTGCGCGGTGATCTACTTCGCGTTCTTCCTCCTGATGCCGTGGTACAGCAAGATCGACCCGTGCAAACCGGAACCGGAAAGGGTGACCTGGAAATGAAAACGACCTGGATCAATTGGCTCAAGAAAGCGGCGGTGGCGGTGGCCGCCGTTCCGACGCTCCTCTTTGCTTCTGAGGCGAACGTCCACATCGACAAGGCGCCCGTCTCCGCCAATCCGGTGGACCTCCAGCATGGCGCGAAACTCTTCGTCAATTACTGCCTCAATTGCCATGCGGCGAGCATGATGCGCTACAACCGCCTCACCGAATTGGGGTTGACGGAGCAGCAGATCAAAGATTATCTGCTCTTTACGGGCGACAAGGTGGGCGACTTGATGACGATCGCGATGCGTCCGAAAGACGCCAAAAAGTGGTTCGGCGCGACCCCGCCCGATCTCACCCTGATCGCTCGCCAGAAGGAGACCCTCTCCTACTCGGGGGCCGACTGGCTCTACACCTACCTGCGCACCTTCTACCGCGATGAGGGGCGGCCCACCGGTTGGAACAACGTCGTCTTCCCCAACGTCGGGATGCCGCACGTCCTCTGGGAGCTGCAGGGTGTCCAGGTGGCGGAAAAGAGCAAGGATGAGCACGGCAACGAGCACATCAAGCTCTCGCTGGCTAAGCCGGGTCTGCTCTCCCCTGCCGAGTACGACAAGGCAGTTGCCGATCTCGTCTCCTTCCTGCAGTGGATGGGTGAGCCGGTTGCGGAAAAACGCAAAGCGATCGGCGTTTGGGTGATGCTCTATCTGGCGATCTTCTTCATCCTGACCTACCTCTTGAAGAAGGCCTACTGGAAAGACGTCCACTGAAACGAACTGCCGGACCGAGGCGACCGCCTTCGGTCCGCTTCACGTGACGCCGCACCGTCGACTGCGTTCGACGGTGCGTTTTCGTTGGAGGGAACCAAGCAATGATGAACCTCTACTCAGGCGCTACCGATCCGTTTAGCCACCGCTGCCGAATCGTCCTCTTTGAAAAAGGGATGGACTTCGAAGTGACCGACGTCGACCTGCTCGACAAGCGCGACGAGGTGCAGCGGATCAACCCCTACGGTCGTGTGCCGGTTCTGGTGGACCGCGAACTGATCCTCTTTGAGCCCAACATCATCAACGAATATGTCGATGAGCGCTTTCCCCACCCGCAACTGATGCCGGCAGACCCGGTGGGTCGCGCGCGTGCGCGGCAGCTCCTCGCGACGCTTGAATATGAGATGTTTCGCCACATGCGGGTGCTCGAGGAGAGCGAAGATGAAGCGGAGCGGACGCGGGTGAGAAAGCTCCTCACCGATCAGCTCACGCAACTGGCCCCCCTCTTGGAACGGCAGAAATTCCTTTTTGGCGAAGAGTATTCGATGATCGACGTGGCGATGGCGCCGCTCTTGTGGCGGCTCGAGCACTACCAGATTGCGCTGCCCAAAAGCGCTGCGGTGATCCACAAATATGCCGAGCGGCTCTTTAGCCGGCAAGGGTTTATCGACGCGCTCTCCCCGTCCGAAAAATTGATGCGGAGCTGAGCCGATGCTGCCCCTTTCGAGCAAACCCTATCTCGCCAAAGGGATGTGGTTGTGGTGCGTCGATCAGGGGCTCACCCCCTATCTGAGCGCCAAGGTCGATGGCGCGCGCGTCCCGAAAGGGTACGACCGCGATGGCGAAATCGTCCTCAACCTCAACCCGGAAGCGGTCAATGGCCTGACCTTCGAACCCGAAGGGATCGGTTTTCAGGCGCGCTTCTCCGGGCAGGTCTTCGATGTCTGGATTCCTTCTGAGAACATCGTCGCGCTCTTTGCCAAAGAGACGGGGCACGGGATCGCGTTGCCCAACGAGATGTTTACTGCCGAGGAGCCGGAAGGATCCTCCCCCCCGCCGACACCCGCTCCCTCGGCGGGCGGCTTCAAACGGGTGAAGTAAAGGGGAACTCGACTGGCGGTGGTTCGTTGGCGATGATCGCGGCGATCGCTGTGGCCGAACCGCACGCGAGCGTCCAGCCGAGCGAGCCGTGGCCGCTGTTGATCCAGACGTTCCGCTGCCGGGTCGGGCCAATCAGCGGCACGCCACTCGGGGTCATCGGGCGCAACCCCGCCCACTCTTGAGCTGCGGACCAGTCGAGCGCCTCTCCGCCCCACGTTTTTCCCCAGCGGTAGAGGGGGGCAAGTCGTTCAGGGGTCAGCCGCTCGTCGGTCCCCGCAAGCTCCGCGGTGCCGGCAATCCGCCAGCGGGTGCCGAGACGCGACGCAACGATCCGGTGAGACTCGTCGGTCAGCGAAAGGGTGGGGATCGCCGCCTCGTCGCGGATCGGCACCGTCAGCGAGTAGCCCTTGACCGGATGGATCGGCACGTCGCCAAGGAGCGGCTCAGCGAGCGCTTTTGTCCCGATTCCAGCGCAGAGGATATAGCCGTCGGCCTCCAATGGCTCAGGGGAAGAGTCTCCGCAACCCCGGCGGACCATCAGAACTGCGCGGCGATCGGCACCAAATTGCCAACCGCACGCGGTGACGTGGGTCAAGATCGCTGCGCCGCGTTCGCGACACCGTTCCGCCAGGGCGAGCGTAAAGGCGCGCGCATCGCCACTCTCGTCCTCCTCCGCATGGAGTGCCCCGACAAGGCGAGCGCGGTGGCGAGCCAGCGCCGGCTCGATCGCAATCGCCTCGTCAGGGGAGAGGAGTCTTGCCCGGATCCCCAGCGCGTCGAGGTCGGCGGCGTGGCGCTTGCCGTGCGCCCAATCTTTTTCACTGAGAAAGAGGTGGAGAATGCCGCGGGTGACCTCGTCGTAGTGGAGGTCGAGTCGGCTACGCCACGCACGCAGCACCGTGAGGCTGAATTTCGCCAGCGTTGCAATCGCCCGGGTGTTGCGCTCGTGGCGCGTCGGCAGACACTCCCGCAAAAAGCGGGCAAGCCAGCGCGCCTCGGTGCAATCCCACTTGGGCTGCCAGTGAAACGGCGCGTCGGGGTTGCCGATCGCGTCGAGGGCGATCCACGGCGCTTGCGGGCTCGACCAGGGGTGGGGGTGGCTCACCGAGATCTGCGCTCCATTCGCGAAACAGGCACCGCGCGCCAGTTCCGCTTTTCCCTCGACCACGGTGACCTGCCAGTTCCGTTCAAGACAGGCCCACGCGGTCGTGATCCCCACAACGCCGCCGCCGACGATGACCAGGTGCATGGTTCGACCTCCTTTGACGGATAATAATACTTTTCCGAGTGCTGGGGGCATCATGATCGAGCGCATCAGTCTATCCCAATTTCTCATCGAGGCGCAACGGGAAGGAAAACTCGACGCGCAGCTGCGCCTTTTGCTCGAGGTCGTCGCCCGCGCGGCGAAAGCCTTGGCTGTGACGATCGGCAAGGGGAGTTTTGCCGGCATTCACGGCGAAGCGGGCGGAGAGAATGTCCAAGGGGAGGTGCAGAAGCGACTCGACGTCATCGCCAATGAGCTCCTTTTGCAAGCGAACGCCTGGGGTGGGCACCTCGCGGCGATGGCTTCTGAGGAGGAGGAGACGATCTGCCTCATCCCCGAGCGCTACCCGCGGGGCGGCTATTTGCTCCTTTTCGATCCGCTTGACGGCTCGTCAAACATCGACGTCAATATCTCGGTCGGAACGATCTTCAGCGTCTTGCGTAACCCCAACCCCGAAGGGTGCCCAACAGAACGCGATTTTCTCCAGCCGGGTAAGGAGCAGGTTGCCGCGGGTTACGCGATCTACGGCCCAACGGCGCAGCTCGTGATCACCTACGGCGATGGGGTCCATGAATTCACCCTCGACCGCGAGTTCGGTGCCTGGTTTTTGAGCAAAACGCGCATCACCATCCCGGTGTCGACCTCAGAGTTTGCGATCAACGCGAGTAACCGCCGCCATTGGCTCCCGCCCGTGGCGCGCTACATCGATGAGCTCCTCGCGGGCAAAGAGGGGCCGCGCGGGCGCGACTTCAACATGCGCTGGGTGGGGTCGATGGTGGCCGACATCCACCGCATCATCAGCCGTGGCGGGATCTTCCTCTACCCCGTCGACCGAAAGACTGCGGCGAAAGGGGGGAAACTGCGGCTCCTCTATGAAGCGAACCCGATGGCGTTCCTCATTGAACAGGCTGGCGGTGCCGGCACTGACGGCGTTCGTCGCCTTCTGGAAATCGTCCCCGAGCGGCTCCACCAGCGGGTGGGCGTTGTGCTGGGGTCGAAAGAGGAGGTCGAGCGGCTCGCCCACTACTACCAAGAATTCGACGCCCGCTCCCCCTCTTGATTTTTTTTTCGCGATCCCCTATTATTAGCACTCGTTAGGTGCGAGTGCTAATAACATTCGCGCCGATCGGAGAAGTAGCCATTCTTCACCAACTCAGAGAAAGGAGAGGTCTGACATGAAACTGCGTCCATTGCATGACCGTGTGGTCGTCAAGCGTATCGAAGCCGAACGGAAAACCGCGAGCGGCATCGTGATCCCCGACACCGCGGGTGAAAAGCCCGACCAAGGGGAAGTGATCGCCGTGGGTGACGGCAAAATCCTCGAAGACGGCAGCAAGCGGCCGATGGCGGTGAAAGTGGGCGACAAGGTGCTCTTCGGCAAATATGCTGGTCAGACCGTCAAGGTCGAAGGCGAAGAGCTCTTGGTGTTGCGTGAAGACGACATCATGGCGGTGATCGAAGGGTAATCGCAACCCAACGACAGAACGGCAGCAAGTAGCTCATCGATAAAATAGGAGCAGGAACTATGGCAGCAAAAGAAGTCAAGTTTCACGACAGTGCGCGTGATCGTCTGGTCGCTGGGGTGAATCTCCTCGCGAACGCGGTGAAAACCACCCTCGGCCCGAAAGGCCGCAACGTGGTGATTGAGCGCAGCTTCGGCGCGCCGATCGTCACCAAAGACGGCGTGACGGTTGCGAAAGAGATCGAACTCAAAGACAAGTTCGAAAACATGGGCGCGCAGATGGTCAAAGAGGTCGCGTCGAAGACCGCCGACGTCGCCGGTGACGGGACGACCACGGCGACCGTGCTTGCGCAAGCGATCGTGCGCGAAGGGATGAAGTACGTCGCCGCCGGCATGAACCCGATGGACCTCAAGCGCGGGATCGACAAGGCGGTTACCGCGATCGTCGAAGAGCTGAAAGCGATCTCCAAGCCCTGCTCGACGACGAAAGAGATCGCGCAGGTCGGTACCATTTCGGCGAACGCCGACACCTCGATCGGTGAAATCATCGCCCAAGCGATGGACAAAGTCGGCAAAGAGGGGGTGATCACCGTCGAGGATGGCAAGAGCCTCGAGAACGAGCTCGAAGTGGTCGAGGGGATGCAGTTCGACCGCGGCTACCTCTCGCCCTACTTCATCAACAACCCCGACAAGCAAGTCGCGGTGCTCGAGAACCCCTACATCCTCCTGCATGACAAGAAGATCAGCAGCATCCGTGATCTCCTGCCGGTCCTGGAACAAGTGGCCAAAGCGGGTCGTCCGCTCCTGATTGTTGCCGAAGATGTCGAAGGGGAAGCGCTCGCAACGCTCGTCGTGAACAACCTCCGCGGCATCCTCAAGACCTGCGCAGTCAAGGCCCCGGGCTTTGGTGATCGCCGCAAAGCGATGCTGCAAGACATCGCGATCCTGACCGGCGGTACGGTGATCTCTGAAGAGGTTGGCCTCTCGCTCGAGAAGGCGACCCTCGAAGACCTCGGTCAGGCGAAGCGCGTCGAAGTGGCGAAAGAGAACACCACGATCATCGACGGCGCGGGCGATCCGGCGAAGATCCAAGCGCGGGTCAAAGAGATCCGGGTGCAGATCGAAGAGGCGACGAGCGACTACGACCGCGAGAAACTGCAAGAGCGTGTCGCGAAGCTCGCCGGTGGCGTGGCGGTGATCAAAGTGGGTGCCGCGACCGAAGTCGAAATGAAAGAGAAGAAAGCGCGCGTCGAAGACGCGTTGCACGCCACTCGTGCTGCGGTCGAAGAGGGGATCGTCCCGGGTGGTGGCGTGGCGCTCTTGCGTGCCCGCGAAGCGGCCGTTGCCAAAGGGCTCAAGGGCGACAACCCCGACCAGGAGGCCGGGATCAAGATCGTGCTGCGTGCGGTCGAACAGCCGCTGCGTGAAATCGTCGCCAACGCCGGTGAGGAGCCGAGCGTGGTCGTCGCGAAAGTGCTCGAAGGGAAGGGCAACTTCGGCTACAACGCCGCGACGGGCCAGTTCGGCGACATGATCGAGATGGGCGTCCTCGACCCGACCAAGGTGACCCGTTCGGCGCTGCAGAACGCTGCGTCGGTTGCGGGCCTGATGCTCACCACCGAGTGCATGATCGCCGAAGCGCCGAAAGAAGAGAAGGCACCGGCTGGTGGTCCGGGCGCTGGCATGGGCGACATGGACTTCTGATCTCCCTGACGCGACACTGCTTTTATCGCAAAACCCCGCCCGCGTGGCGGGGTTTTTGTTGCCTTTTCCTCTTTTCTGACGTAAGATGAAGAAAACCGCAGCCTAAGGGGCGAACGATGGATGCGCTCGACGTGACCCGCATCGCCAGCGCGATGCAGCAAAGTGAAACCAACACCGCGATTCAGACGGCGGTGTTGAAGAAAATCAACGAGGTTACCCAAGAGACGGCGATGGCACTTGTCGCTGCACTCCCGCAGCCGAGTAACCCCCCGCACCTCGGCAACAGCGTCGACGTGCGCGCGTAATCCCTCGCGTCAGGCCTATACCCCCCGCTCGCGATCGGTGAGCAGCTGTTTCGCGACCTCATCGAAACGGTCGGCTTCTATCGCGGCACGCAATTCGGCCATCAGGTTGTGGTAATAGCGGAGGTTGTGGATGGTGTTGAGGATGCTTGCAAGGATCTCCCCCGCGCGGTAGAGGTGGTGGAGGTAGGCGCGGCTGAAGTGGCGGCAGGTGGTGCAATCGCAGGTGGGGTCGACGGGACCTTCATCGAGTTTGTAGCGGGCGTTGCGGATCTTGACGTCGCCGAAGCGGGTAAAGAGGTGGCCGTTGCGGGCGTTGCGGGTGGGCATGACGCAGTCGAAGAGGTCGATCCCTGCAGCAACGCCGCGAATGAGATCCTCTGGGGTGCCGACACCCATCAGGTAGCGCGCCTGCTTACGGGGAAGAAGTGGCGCGGTGTGGTCGAGGATCCGCATCATCTCCTCTTTCGGTTCGCCAACCGAGAGCCCGCCGATCGCGTAGCCATGAAAGCCGATCTCGACGAGTCCGGCCAAAGACTCGTCGCGCAGTTTCTCATACATCCCCCCTTGGACAATCCCGAAAAGGGCGTTCGGATTCTCAAGGGCGTCAAAAGCATCGCGGCAACGCCTCGCCCAACGCAGCGACAGCCGCATCGATTGGGCCGCTTGCTCCTCGGTTGCCGGGTAGGGGGTGCATTCGTCGAAGACCATCGCGATATCGGAGTCGAGCACCGTCTGAATTTCGATCGCCCGCTCCGGGGTAAGCAAGAGCTTGCTCCTGTCGAGGGGCGAGGCGAAACGGACCCCCTCTTCGCTGATCTTGCGCAGTGCCCCAAGGGAGAAGACCTGAAAGCCCCCTGAATCGGTCAGAATCGGCCGCCGCCAGCCGATGAAGCGGTGGAGTCCGCCAAAGGTGCGAATCACCTCGAGCCCCGGCCGCAGCCAGAGGTGGAAGGTGTTGCCGAGGATGATCTGCGCGCCAACCTCCTCGAGCATCGCTGGGGTCATCGCCTTTACGGTGCCGTAAGTTCCCACCGGCATGAACGCGGGGGTTTCGATCGTTCCGCGGCGCGTCACGAGCCGTCCGCGGCGAGCATCTCCGGACTGGGCGAGCAGAGTAAAAGCTGCTCGTGCGCCGCTGGCGCTTTGGGAGACGTTGCTCGCGGCAGCAAGAGGTTGTTGAGCGTGATCACGCATCATGGTCTCCCTGATCCCCCCACCGTCTGGGGATGAACATCGCGTCGCCGTAACTGAAAAAGCGGTAGCGGTGCGCGACGGCGTGCTGGTAGGCTGCCATCGTGCGCGCGTACCCGGCAAAGGCGGCGACGAGCATGAGGAGGGTTGAGCGGGGAAGGTGAAAGTTGGTCACCAGTGCATCGACCACCTGGAAGCGAAAGCCTGGGCGGATAAAGAGGTCGGTCTCGCCACTTCCGGCTGCGAGTCGCCCCTGTTGCGCCGTGGCTCCTTCCAGGGTGCGCAGCGCGGTAGTTCCGACGGCGACGACCCGCTTCCCGGCCCGTTTCGTTGCTGCAACCGCATCGGCAGTCGCCTCGGGAATCACGAACTGCTCACGGTGCATCCGGTGTTCCTCGAGACGAAGCGTGCGTACCGGCTGAAAGGTGCCCGCGCCGACGTGCAGCGTCACCCACGCAACTTTCACTCCTTTCGCCTGCAACGCCGTGAGGAGCGCTTCGGTGAAGTGGAGCCCGGCGGTGGGCGCAGCGACGGAACCGGGGTGGCGGGCATAGACGGTCTGGTAGCGGGTCTCGTCCGCCGCTTCCGTTTCCCGCTCAAGATAAGGAGGGAGCGGCAGGGTCCCGTAACGCTCGATCCAGTCGAACAGCGCCCCTTCCTCGATGAGCCGCAAGTGGAAGAGCTCCCCTTCGCGGGCGACCACCTCCACGGTGAAGGTGTCGGCAAGCCGCAGCGCCGTCCCAGGTTTGGGCGATTTGCTCGCCCGCACGAGCGCAAGCGCCTCTTTTTCGCCGATGAGGCGTTCAAAGAGGACCTCGACCGCACCCCCCGTGGGTTTTTTGCCGAAGAGCCGGGCGTGGATCACGCGGCTGTCGTTCATCACCAAGAGGTCGCCAGGTTCGAGAAAGGTGGGGAGTTCGCGAAAGGTGTGGTCGGCAAAGTGGTCGCGATCAACCACCAGAAGCCGACTGGTATCCCGCTCAGGAAGGGGATAGCGGGCAATCAGCTCCGGCGGGAGATCGAAGTCGTAGGCATCCAGCCGGTTGAGATCTTGGCAAAAGGTCATTTCTTTCCTATAATGGCGAATCTTGAGCCGAGATGGCGGAACAGGTAGACGCAGCGGACTCAAAATCCGCCGGTGGTGACACCGTGAGGGTTCGACTCCCTCTCTCGGCACCAAAAATCAAGTCCACGCAAAAAGCCGGTTCATTGTTCCGGCTTTTTTTTGTGCTCCGCTCTTTCGTGGTCGGTTTTTCACGAGCGCCCGAGATTCTACACTGAAAAGGGTGCACAGACTATTTATCGAGGTGGCTATCCTGGCGTCTCTGCGCGTGCTCTTGGGCCCGCGCGTAGAGGTCGATGAGGTCGTCGAGGGTAACATCCAAGAGTCCCTCCGATTCTGCCAATGCGCGTTCGATATCCTGCGGTTCGGGAAGTACGGGGCAGTCAGATTGCGGCGAAGCCTGGGCGCGTGAAACGGGCGGATAGTGGCGGCGCGGGAGCACGTTGTTGATGATCAGGGCGAGCAGCAAAGCGATGAGGGCGTTTGCGGCAACGATGGTCAGCGTCCAGACGAATCCCATCTGCTGAAATTCATCTGCACTCAAAATGAGGGTGAGCGCAGTGCCCGCAGCGGGAGGATGGAGGCACTCGAAAAGATACATCGCAAAGATCGCTGCGCCGACGGCGAGACCCGCAGAGAGGAGCGGATCGTGGGTGACTCTGAGGATGACCCATGCCGCCACGGCTGAGACCAGATGGCCAGTAACCAGGTTCCACGGCTGAGCGAACGGACTGTGAGGAGCAGCGTAGAGGAGCAGCGCCGATGCCCCCATGGGGCTGAGCAGGAGAAGCGGAGCGTGCGGCTGCGAGAGAAGCTCGAGCACCCCAGCCAACAGGAAGAGGCCAACGCCCGCCGCCACAGCGCTCAAGAGCCGTTCGGCGAACGGCACGGCGGAACGCCGGGGAAGGAATGAGTGGAGGATGCGCGCGATCTTCATGGCTCAGTTCCGATCGATGGGCGAGGGGTTTTCACACCGGACGTAACGATCCGGGGCGCATGAGGTCGCTTCAGTGCGCAACCGACACTGGGTCGTCTCCGGCTGGAAGGTGGTGTGTTCGATCCCTGCGGCGTGGGCGGTTGCCTCGAGCTGCGGCAAAACTTCAGGCCACGCTTCGAGGGTATCGAGCGCAACGTGCGCGGTGAGCGCGAGCCGCTCGCCCGAGAGTGACCAGACGTGGAGATCGTGGATATCGACGACGTGGGGGATCGTCGCGAGCTGCTGGCCGAGCGTCTCCAGGGCTAGGCTCCGCGGGGCGCCGTCCAGGAGGCGATGGAGGGCATCGGCAAGGAGCCGCACGCTTGCGACCCCTACCAGCGCAGCGATGAGGAGCGAAAGCAGCGGGTCGATCGGCGTCCAACCGGTTATGACCACTACTACTCCGGAGAGGATCGCGGCGACCGACCCGACGAGGTCGCCGAGAACATGGAGGAGCGCGCCCTGGACGTTGAGATTGGCTGGGTCGTGGTCGTGGTCGTGGGGGTGGTCGTGGTTGTGGTCGTGATGGTCATGGTGGCCGCCAAGGATGACGGCGACGTAGGCGTTCACCGCAAGACCGATGAAGCCCACACCGATCACGAGCGGGCCGTCGATCGGTTGCGGCGTGTGGAACCGTTCCCACGCCTCCCAGACGATTGCGCCGACGATCGCGAGCATCGCCGCGGCATTGATGAGCGCCGCCAGGAGCTCGGCACGGCCGTAGCCGTAGGAGTAGCGGGCGTTGGCGGGGCGGTTGGCGAGCCAACTCGCACCGAGGGCAAGGGCGAGCGAGAGGCCGTCGGTGACCATGTGGCCAGCGTCGGCAAGGAGCGCGAGTGACCCGGCCATCCAGCCCGTCACTGCTTCAATGGCGGCGAATCCGAAGGTAAGGAGAACGGCTTGGGCAAGGCGTCGTTGGGCGGTGTGACTCATCTCGCTGCTCCCACGGTGGGCGAAGAGGGGGAAAAGGCGCGACTCATTGCGGCGACCGCAGGGTGGTGGCGCTTGCGCCGGTGGCTGATGAGCCAATACCGTTCATGGAGCTCGGGGATGTCGCCGAGAAAGATGAGCCGCCCGTCGTGGCAGAGCTGCGCTTCGAGGATCTTGGGCGCGGTGAAGATTCCGTCTCCCATGCGGGCGATCTCGACGAGGAGTGCGGTATCGGCAAATTCACCCGCGATCGTCGGCGTCACGTGGTGCTCCTGCGCTTGGGCAAGGAGCGTGACCCGGGCGTGGGTGGGGGTGATCGGCAGGAGCAGCGGCACGCGCGCGAGATCCATCCAGGTGATCGGCCCGGGCCCCCAGCGGGGGGCGCCAAACCAGGCGAGGGGAACGTCGAGGAGACACTGGCTGAAGAGCGGCAGCGCCGCGTCCAACGTGGGGGGCATGTCGCTGAGGATGAGGTCGAGCGTGCCGGTCGCCAGTGCCCCCACGAGGTGCGCAAACCGCTCTTCGCTGACGTGGAGGGTCACGGGCTGCGCGAGTTTTCTGAGGGGTTCGAGAAGAAGCGCGGCGATCGCTTTCGGGACACTGTCGAGAAGCCCCACGCGCACCGGGAGCGTCATCTCGTCACCTGCGAGCCGTTGCTCGAGTTCGTCGGTCAACCGGAAAATCTCGTCGGCGTAGTGGAGAGCGATCTCGCCCGCAGGGGTGAGGATTAGCCGCCGCCCTTGGCGGGTGAAGAGCGGTTTGCCGAAGTGGGCCTCGAGCGCGGCAATCTGCGCGCTGATCGTCTGCGGCGCAAGACCACTCGCTTCAGACGCGCGCTGGATGCCGCCGCGGTGGGCGACGAGCCAGAAGTGGTGGAGCTGTTTGAGGCTGATCATCCGATTTTTTCGAATCAATGATTCTACAGAATCTGATTGTATCGGGATTGGGTCGGTGCTATAATTATAAAGTGGCAATTTTTGGCGTCACATGAGGAGAGACAAGATGGGCAAAAAGAGCGAAGAGCTCCGCACCAGGGGCGTCGAGCGTGCGGCGGCGGAGTTGGCGCCGATCGAGATGGTGCTCTCAGAGAGCAACACGCCGCTGCAACCAGAGGTCGAGAGCCGTTTTCGCCGCCTGATCAATCGGGTGAAGGGGCGGGTCGCGTGGACGCGGATCAAGCTCCTCGATGTTCGGGACGAGACAGGGGCGTTGATGAAGCGGTGTGTGGTGCAGATGCGGCTGCGCCACGCGCCGCAGGTGCTCTTTGCCGTGACGGCCGAATCGGCGCGCGAGGCGCTTGCGGAGGCGGCGGCGCGGCTGGAGCGGGTTTTGGCGCGACGGTTGACTCATTCGAGCCCGTGCGCGCTGTCGGTTTAAGAGGGTTGGTTATCTAGATAGTCATCAGGAGGTTCTATGGAACTGCGAAACGATCGGCAAGAAGGGGTGCGCAATCGGACCCTTACGTGGGATGAGTTGGCGGCGTTGAAGAGTGGCGGCGCGAGCGGCGCGACGTTCGAGCCCCCCTACGCGGACGAGGGGGTGGTCACCGTCGATGCGGAGCGCGCGCAGCGGGTGTTGCGCAACACTTTTATGCTCTTGGCGCTGACGCTCGGCTTTTCGGCGCTCACTGCGGGGGCGTCGCTGATGCTTGGGTTGCCCCATCCGGGGATTCTGATCACCTTGATCGGCTACTTTGGGCTCCTCTTCCTGGTCCATAAGCTCGCGAACCGTCCGGCGGGAATCGCGGCGGTCTTTGCGCTCACCGGCTTCATGGGGTACACGCTGGGGCCGATCCTCGCCGCCTATCTGAAGTTGCCGCATGGGCCCGAGATCGTCTTCCAGGCGTTTGCGGGAACGGCGGTCATCTTCCTCGCGCTGGCTGCGTTCGGCGCAACGACCAAGCGCGACTTCTCGTTCCTCGGGGGATTCCTTTTCGTTGGCATTCTGGTGGCGTTTCTTGCGGGGCTTGCCGCGATCTTCTTCCACATCCCGGCGCTGTCGCTCACCGTCTCCGCGGCGTTCGTTCTCTTGATGTCCGGTTACATCCTCTTTGAGGTGAACCAGATCGTCCGGGGCGGCGAGACCAACTATATTCTGGCGACGGTGTCGCTCTTTGTCAGTATCTACAACCTCTTCACGAGCCTCCTGCACCTCTTGGGAGTACTCAATAGCGACGAGTAAGCGCACCATATGGCACTGCAGTAACGGCGCGGGCCGCCCGGTGGGCGGCCCGGTTTTTTGCTGAATCAAAAATCTGAACTGTGGGTTGTCGCTTTTTCGGGAATCGTGAAGCAACTTATCGCGGGCCAGCGATTAGCGCGTAGGCCGAATGGTTGTGGATCGATTCGAAGTTTTCTGATTCGACGACGTAGCGGGTGATGCGTCGGTCGCGGTTGAGGCGGGCGGCGACGTCGCGCACGAGATCCTCAACGAATTTGGGGTGGTCATAGGCGCGCTCGGTGACATATTTTTCGTCGGGGCGTTTCAGCAGCCCATAGAGCTCGCAGCTCGCCTCTTGTTCGGCAATGTCGATCAGCTCCTCGATCCAGACGTGGTCAGCGAGTTCGGCAGCGATCGTGATGTGGCTGCGCTGGTTGTGGGCGCCGCGCTCGGAGATTTTCTTCGAGCAGGGGCAGAGGGAGGTGACGGGAACGATGACTTTCAAGGTGAAGCGGTAGCGGCTCGCTTCGTCGATCTCGCCGATGAAAGTGACGTCGTAGTCCATCAGGCTCTCGACGCCGGAGATGGGAGCCTTTTTGAGGACGAAGTAGGGAAAGGTCATTTCGACTCGGCCGGTCGCGGCTTCGAGCCGCTCAACCATGTGGCGCAGCATCGGTTCGAACGATTCGACCGAGAGTTCGCGCTCCTGCTGGTTGAGGATTTCGACAAAGCGCGACATGTGGGTCCCTTTGAAATGGCGAGGAAGCCCCACATACATGTTGAAAGTGGCGACGGTGTGCTGCACGCCACCGCTGCGGTCAGAGACGCGCACTGGGTGGCGGATGCTTTTGATGCCGACGCGATCGATGTCGAGGTTGCGGTCATCGGTCGATCCCTGCACGTCGGGCATGTCGTGGGCGACGTCGGGGAGTGGCGGTAGGGTCGAGCTCTCACTCATGGGATTTTCCTTGTTTGTTGAGCATTTTGCTTGGTTTTATCCCGCTTAGAGGGAAATGTCAAGGTGCGGTTCGATAGAAATTTGCAATCGCCGTCATAAGGCTCTGACGATCAAGCCCGGCGAGTGCGAGGAGTTTCTGCGGTTCCCCGTGGGGATAGAACTGGTCGGCCAACCCGAGGCAGAGCACCCGCGGCGGCTGGGGGCGGGCAGAGAGAAGCTGCGCGACTTGGCTCCCCGCACCGCCCAAGACCGCGTTCTCCTCGACGGTGACGAAGTGGTCGTGGGTGGCGGCAAGCTCGCTGACGAGGTCGACGTCGAGCGGTTTGACGAAGCGCATGTCGACGAGTGTGGCGTCGAGCGCCTCAGCAACCGGCCGCGCGGCGGCAAGCGGCGCACCGAAGGCGAGGATCGCCAACCCTTTCCCTTCGCGGACGACCCGCGCTTTGCCGATCGGCAGGGGGTCGAAGGTCTCGGGAAGTTTCGCCCCCGGCCCTGTGCCGCGCGGGTAGCGGACGGCGGCGGGGCCGTCGTAGAGATAGGCGGTGGTGAGCAGCCGCCAACATTCGGCTTCGTCCGACGGCGCCATCACGATCAGGTTGGGAATGCAGCTGCAGTAGGAAAGGTCGAAGGCGCCGTGGTGGGTGGGGCCGTCGGCACCCACCAGCCCCCCGCGGTCGATGGCGAAGGTGACGTTGAGGTTTTGCAGCGCGACGTCGTGGATCAGCTGGTCGTAGGCGCGCTGGAGAAAGGTCGAGTAGATCGCGACCACCGGGCGAAACCCTTCGCACGCAAGCCCCGCGGCAAAGGTGACGGCGTGCTGTTCGGCGATGCCGACGTCAAAGTAGCGGTCGGGAAAGCGTTCAGAAAAGGTGACGAGGCCAGAGCCCTCGCGCATCGCCGGGGTGATGCCGATGAGGAGCGGATCGCGTTCGGCCATCGCGCAGAGCCAACGGCCAAAGACCTCGGTGTAGGTGAGCGCGGCCTGCTCAGCGGTTCCCGGCTCGGGGAGTCCTGCTTGCGGGTCGAAGCGACTCACGCCGTGGTAGCGGACCGGGTCGCTTTCGGCGAGTTTGTAGCCTTGTCCCTTTTTCGTGACGACATGGACGAAGTTGAGCCCGCCGCTGTCGCGGATGTTTTCCAGGGTCGGGATGAGCGCCGAGAGGTCATGCCCGTCGATCGGGCCGACGTAGCGAAAGCCAAACTCTTCAAAGAGGGTGCCGGGGGTGAGCATCCCGATCATATGCTCTTCGACGCGGCGCGCGATCGCTTTGAGCGGGGGCGCTGCAGCCAGCAGCGTCGAGCCGATTTCGCGGGCTGTCCGGTAGGGTTCGCCAGTGAGGAGCCGCGCGAGGATCTTGGTGAGCGCCCCCACGGGCGGCGAGATCGACATCTCGTTGTCGTTGAGCACTACCGTGAGGTTGAGCGCTTTGCATTCGCCGGCATTGTTGAGGGCCTCAAAGGCCATACCGGCCGACATCGCGCCGTCGCCGATCACCGCAACGACGTGGCGTTTTTCACCGCGTGCGTGGGCCGCGACGGCCATGCCGAGCGCCGCCGAGATCGAGGTCGAGGAGTGGCCGACGCCGAAGGTGTCGTAGGGGCTCTCATCCCGTTTGGGGAAGCCTGCAATACCGCCCAACTGCCGCAGGGTCGCGAAGCGGTCGCGGCGGCCGGTGAGGATTTTGTGGGGATAGCATTGATGGCCGACGTCCCAGACGAGCCGGTCGAAGGGGGTGTCGAAGACGGTATGGAGGGCGATCGTGAGCTCCACCGCGCCGAGATTGGAGGCGAGGTGCCCGCCCGTTTTTGCGACCGATTCCAGGATGAAAGCGCGCAGTTCCGCGGCGAGTTCCGTCAAGCGCTCGCGGGGAAGACGCCGCAGATCTTCAGGGGAGTCGATGCGCGCAAGGAGCGGAAAGCGGATGGCAAGGGTTGTGGCGTCCATGGCAGCGCCCCTTATCGGTTGCGTTCGATGACCTGCCGGGCGACCGTTGCGAGCGCCGCCGCTTTGGGGCCGAGTGGGGTGAGCGCCTCGTCGATCGTTCGTTGCAGTTCAGCAAGGCGCGCCCGCGCAGCGCGCTCGCCCAAGAGGGTGACAAAGGTCTGCTTCCCCCGCTCGGCGTCTTTTCCGGGGGTCTTGCCGAGGGTAGCGGCGTCGGCAGAGGTGTCGAGCAGGTCATCGACGATCTGAAACGCGAGCCCCAAGTGGGCGGCGAAATGGGCCAGCGTTTCGATGAGTGTGCGCTTCACCCGCGGGCCGCAAAGCGCTCCGCCGATCACCGCTGCTTCGATGAGCGCACCGGTTTTGCCGCGGTGGAGCCGCTCGAGCTGCGCAACGCCCCGATCCTCGGCGGGGCTCAGCTGCCGCTCGGCTTCGATGTCGAGCGCTTGTCCGCCGACCATGCCGGCAGCGCCCGCGGCGCGGGCGAGCAACCCGACGAGGCGCATCCGCTGTTCGAGCGTCAATTCGGGCGTTGCCGCGAGGATCTCAAACGCGAGCGCCTGCAGCGCGTCGCCGGCAAGAATCGCGGTCGCTTCGTCAAAGGCGACGTGCACTGTCGGTTGCCCGCGGCGCAGCGCGTCGTCGTCCATCGCCGGAAGGTCGTCGTGGATGAGCGAGTAGGTGTGGATCAGCTCGACCGCGACGGCAAAAGGGGTGAGGGCCTCGGGCGGGGCGTCGGTGAGGACCCCCGCAGCGAAGACGAGTTGGGGCCGCAGCCGTTTCCCCGGGGCAAGGAGCGCGTGGCGCATCGCTGCCGCAAGGCGCGCGCTGAGGCTGCCGCTCGTGGCGAGCGCCGCCGCGAGGGCCTCTTCGAAACGTTCGGGATCAAAACGGGATGTCGTCAAAGTCATCGTTCCCGTTCTCGGGTTGCGCGGAGGCGGCCTCTTTCTGAGTCGTCTCGCGGTGGAGCGCTTCGATGCGGGTGAGCCGCTCTTCGGCGGCCTGAAGGAGGGCGCGGCACCGCTGCACGAGCCGCACACCGGTCTCATACCGGTCGAGCGCCTGCTCCAGAGGCAGACGGCCGCTTTCGAGCGCGGCGACGATCCCCTCGAGCTGCTTGAGCGCCCCTTCGAAGTCGAGCCGTTCGATCTGGTCGGGGGTGAGGGTTGCTGGGTCACTCATCTTGAAGCTCCTTGGGTAGCGGGAAATGGACCGTTTCGCGAATCCCCTCGTTTTCGCGCACGGTGGCCACACCCAGCGCCTGCAACCGGGCGACCACCTCTTCCACGAGCGCTTCAGGCGCCGACGCGCCGGCGGTGACGCCAATCGTGCGCGCGCCAACCAGCCACGCGGGATCGATATCGGCAGCGCCGTCGATGAGGTAGGCGCGGGTGCCGCAACTTTCCGCCACTTCGCGCAGGCGGTTGGAGTTGGAGCTGTTTTTCGAGCCGATCACGAGCACGAGGTCACAGCGGGCGGCAAGCGCGCGCACGGCGTCTTGGCGATTTTGGGTGGCGTAGCAGATGTCGTCCTTTTTCGGACCGACGATCTGGGGGAAACGGGCGGTGAGCGCGGCGACGATACGGCGGGCGTCGTCGACCGAGAGGGTGGTTTGGGTGACGTAGGCGACGCGCTCGCCCAGCTCAGGGAGATTCGCTACATCGGCTTCGTCTTCGACCAGCCACACCCGGTCGGGGACCTGCCCCATCGTCCCCTCCACTTCCGGGTGGCCAGCGTGGCCGATCATCACGATCTGGTAGCCGGCGCGGTAGAGCCTCTGGACTTCGAGGTGCACCTTTGTCACGAGCGGACAGGTGGCGTCGAGGACGCGCAGCCGCCGGCGCGCTGCCTCCTCACGAACCGCTTGCGCGACCCCGTGGGCGCTGAAGATCACCACCGCCCCTTCAGGGACCTCGCGCAACGATTCGACGAACCGCGCACCGCGCGCTTTGAGCGCTTCGACGACGTGGCGGTTGTGGACCACTTCGTGCCTCACCCAGACGGGGGGGCCGAAGCGGTTGAGCGCCTCTTCGACGATCGCGATCGCGCGGTCGACGCCCGCGCAGAAGCCGCGCGGGTTAGCCAGAAGCGCCACTTGGGGTGCAGCGGTGACTGAATCGCTCACGTTCAGCAGACTCCGATGATTTCGACTTCAAACTGAATGGTTTTGCCTGCCAGAGGGTGGTTGAAGTCTACGACACCCCATTCGTCGTCGAGTTCGACGACGACGCCAGGATAGCGCGAACCGTCGGGGGCGACAAACGAGAGAATCGTCCCCACTTCAGCTGCGTCGTCGGGGAGGTCGGCGCGGCGAACCCGTTCGATCAGGTCGGGACGACGCGGGCCAAACGCCTCTTCGGGGGGGAGGGTGAAGGTGTGTCGGCTCCCCACGGGAAGGCCCAACAGCCGCCGCTCAAGCGGCGGTGCGAGCGTCCCGTCACCGAGCTGGAGCGTTGCCGGCGTCGCCTCGAAGGTGCTCACCATCGGGACGCCCCCGACGCTGATACGATAGTGGAGGGTGACGAGGTGGTGCGGAAGAACGGTTTGCGGGGGGTGATTCATCGCTCGGTTCCGGTTGGAGGGGAAGAAGGGGTCGGCGGTTGGACGTCGGTAGGCGTCTGCGGCTGGGCGGAGTCGCCGCGGTTCTGCCAGCTGTGCCAGAGAACGAGGAGCACCCCGACGGTGATCGCGCTGTCGGCCAGGTTAAACGCCGGCCAGTGCCACGCGCGGTAGTGGAGAAGGAGAAAGTCGTGCACGGCGCCGTGCACAAGGCGATCCGAGGCGTTACCGAGCGCCCCGCCGATGATGAGGCCATAGGCGGCGTGCAGGCGTAGCATCTGGGTGGCACGCGCTTCGATGAGGAGCCAAAGGGTGACGAGGAGTGCCACCGCGAGGAAGAACCAGCGCTGCCAGCCGGGGGCGGTGGCGAGCAGACTGAACGCGGCGCCGGGGTTATGGACCGAAACAAGCTGGAAAAAGGGGGTGACGACGAGCGTCTCCCCCGGCGCGAGCGTCGCGGCGACGAGCGCTTTGCTCGCCTGGTCCAGGAGCGCTGTGAGCGCCGCGATCGCGACGACCCGTGCTACGCCCACCGGCGCTCCTCTCCTGGACCGAAGAGGTTGCTGCGACAGCGGCCACAGAGCGCGGGGTGGTCGGGGTCACTCCCGACGTCGGCCTCGAAGTGCCAGCAACGGGCGCACTTTTGGTGGGGGGGGCGGCGGACCTCAACCCGCTCGCTACTGACGTCGGACACTTCGACCACTTCGGCGCGTGAAACGATATAGGGGTAGTGGAGCTCGTTCCCGAGCGCGGCTAACGCGGCGTAGCGGGCGCCATGCGCGTAGATCGTGATCTCCGCTTCGAGATTCGGGCCGATTTCGCCTGCGGCGCGTTTCGCTTCGATCGCTTTGGTCACGAGCTCCCGCGTCTCGACTACCAACCGCCACCGCTCGCGCACCGCTGCGGCGTCGGGAATCGCCGGGAGTTCGTACCAGGTGTGGAGCATTACGCTCTCTTCGGGGTCGTTGGTCAGATGCTGCCACACCTCTTCGGCGGTGAAGGGGAGAATGGGCGCCATCCAACGGACAAAGGCGTGGAGGAGGTGGTAGATCGCGGTCTGGGCGCTGCGGCGCGGGTGGCCCTTCGCGGGGGTGGTGTAGAGCCGGTCTTTGAGGACGTCGAGGTAGAAGGCGCCGAGGGTTTCCGAGGCAAAGTGCATTAAGGTCTGCACGACGCGGTGAAACTCCATCGCTTCGTAGTCGGCGGCGATTTTCTCATGCGCCTCTTGCGCGGCAAGAAGGACCCAGCGGTCGAGATCAACGAGCGCGTCAGCTGCGACCGCGTCGCGTTCAGGGTTGAAGTCGGCGGTGTTGGCGAGCATGAAGCGCAGCGTATTGCGCAGGCGGCGGTAGACTTCGACCACCCGCTGCAGGATCTCTTTCGAGATGGTGAGTTCGCCCGAGTAGTCGGTGCTCGCGACCCACAAGCGCAGGATGTCGGCGCCGAGGGTGTCGCACACCTCTTGCGGAACGACGACGTTGCCGCGCGACTTGCTCATCTTCCGACCTTCGCCATCGACGACGAAGCCGTGGGTGAGGAGCGCGTCATAGGGGGGGCGGCCGTCGATCGCGCAGCCGGTAAGGAGCGACGAATGGAACCAGCCGCGGTGCTGGTCCGACCCTTCGAGGTACATCGCCGCCGGGTGCCCGAGTTCCGGGTGGGAGCCGCGCAGGACGTGGAGGTGGGTGGTGCCCGAGTCGAACCAGACGTCGAGGGTGTCGGTGACCTTCTCGTAGTCGGCCGCGTCGCTCCCCAGAAGCTCTGCGGGGTCGAGCGCGAACCACGCTTCGATCCCCTCCCGTTCGACCCGCTGGGCCACCGCCTCCATCAGTTCGACGGTGCGCGGGTGGAGTTCGCTGCTCTTTTTGTGGACGAAAAAGGGGATCGGCACGCCCCAGTGGCGTTGCCGCGAGATGCACCAGTCGGGGCGGTTGGCGATCATCGCGTGGAGCCGCTGCTGTCCCCACGAGGGGTAGAAGCGGGTGGCGGTGACACCGGCGAGCGCCCGGTCGCGTAGCGTCGTCAGCTGGCCGTTCCTCGTTGGGTCGGGGCGCGGCAGGTCCATCGCGACGAACCACTGGGCAGTGGCGCGGAAGATCGTCGGCGTTTTGTGGCGCCAGCAGTGGGGGTAGCTGTGGCGAATCGGCGCGTGGGCCAGCAGCGCTCCGGCGTCACGCAACGCGTCGATGATCTTCGGGTTGGCGTCCCAAATCGAGAGGCCGCCGAAGCGGGGGAGTTCCGGGTCGAATCGGCCGTTCCCCTGGACGGGATTGACGATCGCCTCTTGCGGAAACCCGGCGGCGATCCAGACGCGGAAGTCGTCTTCACCGTAGGCGGGGGCCGAGTGGACGATGCCGGTACCGGTGGCGAGTTCGACGTAGGGGTCGGGAAGGACGGGCGAGGTGCGGTCGTAGAGGGGATGGCGAAAACGGATGCGGGCAAGCGCCGCCCCTTGGCACGCCCCGAGCGTCTGGACTGCGTCCGCAGCAAAGCCGTAGCGGGCGATTGCCGCCTCTTTGAGTTCGGCGGCAAGGATCAGCACCCCTTTGGGCGTGGCGACCAGCTCGTAGCGGTACTCCGGGTGGACGTTGAGCGCCTGGTTGGCTGGGATCGTCCACGGGGTGGTGGTCCAGATCACCGCAGTGATCGGCTGATCAAGAGGCACGGTGACCCCAAACGCCTGCAGCAGCCGGGGGCGGTCGGCCTCATCCAGAGGAAAGGCGACGTCGATACCAGGGGAGGTGCGCTCTTCGTACTCGATCTCGGCTTCCGCGAGTGCCGAACCGCAATCGAAGCACCAGTGGACCGGTTTGAGGCCGCGGACGACAAAACCGGCAGCGACGAGTTTCGCGAGCGCGCGGATCTCGTTCGCTTCGTTGGCGAAATTCATCGTGAGGTAGGGGTGTTCCCAGTCGCCCAGTACACCCAACCGGATGAAGTCGCGCTTTTGCCGCTCGACCTGCTCGGCAGCGTAGGCGCGACAGAGGCGGCGCACCTCGTCGCCGGGCAGCCCCCGGCCGTGCCGCTTTTCGATCTGATGTTCGATCGGCAGCCCGTGACAGTCCCAACCGGGAACGTAGGGAGCGTCGTAACCGGCGAGCGTCTTCGAGCGGACGATGATGTCTTTGAGAATCTTATTGACTGCGTGGCCGATGTGGATGTCGCCGTTGGCGTAGGGGGGGCCGTCGTGCAGCACGAACCGCTTCGTGCGGCCCCGGCTCCGTTCGCGGATCCGTTCGTAGAGCTTTTTCGTCTGCCACGCGGCAACCCACCCCGGTTCGCGTTTCGCGAGGTCCCCGCGCATCGGAAAAGGGGTGTCCGGCAGATTGAGGGTTTTGCGGTAGCCTTCTGCGTCCGACATCGAGCAACTCCTCATTCAAAACAGTTCAAAATCGTGCGCGGTGTGCCAACGGCGCGCGGCAGCGATATCGTCGTCGAGCTGCGCCTTGAGCGCTGCAAGTGACGCGAAGCGCTGCTCTTCCCGGAGCTTCGCAGCAAAATGGACCGTAATTCGGGCACCATAGGCATCCCCCCGCCACGCAAGCAGGTGGGCTTCCACGGTGGGTGGGTGGGATGCGGCCACAGTCGGGCGCACCCCTACGTTGATCACCGCCGGTTCGGGTTGGGCGCTGACCCCGCTCACCCATCCGACGAAGACGCCGAAGGGCACCGCTTGTCGGGGCGGTAACCGGAGGTTCATCGTCGGGACGTCGAGGGTTCGTCCCATCTGTGCGCCGCGAGTGACTCGCCCGGTCACCGAGAACCAACGCCCCAAGAGTTCCGCGGCGTGGCGGAGATTCCCGGCGGCGAGCGCTGCGCGCACCGCGCTTGAGCTCACCCGCTCGCTTCCCCAGGTCAGCGTCGGCATCGCCTCGACGGTGAAACCGAACCGCTCGCCTGCGTCGAGCAGCGTCTCGAGGTTCCCTGAGCGGTGGGCTCCGAAGCGAAAGTCGTCGCCAACCACCAGATGGCGGACCTGGAGCGTCGTGACGAGGTAAGTGATGAACGTCTCAGACGACCACTGCGCCACACTCCGAGTGAAGGGGAGGATGTGGAGCTGTGCGATCCCTTCCTGGGCAATCGCCGCCGCTTTCGTTCGCAAGGGAGTGAGGCGCGGCGGGGCGCTGGCGGGCGCCAGGCGCTCACGGGGGTGGGGCTCAAAGGTGAGGACGGCCGGGGTCAAGTGGCACTCTTCCGCGCGTTCGGTGACCAAGCGCAGAAGGGCCTGGTGTCCGCGATGGACGCCATCGAAGTTGCCAATCGTGAGCGCCAGCGGCTGAGCGCTGGGCGCGCGACCCCGCAGGATGCGCATCGTCCCCCGAGCACCACTTTGGAAAAAAGCGATTATACCGACAATCTTCTACCTAACCGGCAGGCTCTGGGTGGCGGTTTGCGAGCATCACCGCGCGCGGTCGTGGGGCATGCCGCTCGAGGTAGCGTTTGACCCCGCGGTAGAGCGCTTCAGCGAGCTGCTCTTGGTAGCTGGGGTCGGCAAGGCGCCGCTCTTCGACGGGATTGGTGAGAAACGCGAGTTCCACCAAGACCGACGGGACGTCAGGGTTGCGGAGCACCGCGAAGTTCGCGGCGTCGACGTCGGGGCGGTGGGGAGGGCTCACGTGGCTCAGTTCCGTGAGGAGCGATTGCGCCAGCCGCTGCGAGTCGGTCCGGGTTGCGGTGATCGAGAGGTCAAGGAGCGTTGCGGCAACGTGGTCGCTGCGCGCCGCGAGCTGCACACCGCCGATCAGGTCCGATTGGTTCTCCTTCTGTGCAAGCCACTTGGCGGCGGTGTTCGACGCGCCGCGGTCGTTCAACACATAGACGGAGCTCCCGGCGACGTCGGGACGGATGAAGGCGTCGGCGTGAATCGAGATGAAGAGGTCGGCCATCGCGCGGCGTGCCCGCTGGACCCGTTCGCCCAGGGCAATAAAGTAGTCGTCGTTGCGGGTGAGCACTGCGCGAACCTTCGGGTCGGCGTCGAACCGCTTTTTGGCGCGCCGGGCCACCGCGAGAACCACATCTTTTTCTCGCGTGCCGTTGCGTCCGATCGCGCCGGGATCCTCGCCGCCGTGTCCAGGATCGAGCACGATCACGTAAGGGGCGTCACGGTCGTCACGGGGTTGTCCGCGAGAAGAAGAGCGGGCAGCGTCTCGTTCGCGCGGCGGGGTGCTTTCGGGAGGACGACGCGGCGGGGTCTCAGTGATCTCCGCGACCTCAGCGCCGGCGCGCCGCTTCTGAAGCTCCGTGAGGAGCTGGGCTACGGGGTCGCGCGCTTGTTCCGGTCGAAGGTCGATCACCAGGCGGTATTGGTAGGGGGTGGCGGGTTCGAGAAGGAAGATCTGCGGTTTGACCGGCTGCTTGAGATCGAAGACCAAGCGGGCTGTCTCAGGGTTGAATTGCCCGACGCGAACGGCAGCGACGTAGGGGTCGTCAGCGGCGATCTTCTCGGTCAGGGTCCGCAGTACTGTTTGCACTGCGACCCCTTTGAGGTCGATCACCAGCCGTGGGGGAGCGTCGAGCAGAAACGCCTCGTGCTGTAGCGCACTACTGGCTTCGAGCGTCACCCGCGTATACTCTTCGGCAGGCCAAGCGCGCACCGCGAGGATCCGCGGTGAGTTGGCGGCAAAGAGGGTGCCTGCGGGAAGCCAAGTGACGACGGCCAAGCAAAACGAGCGGGTGAGGAGCTTGCGCCGCGACGGGTCCGGCGCGCGACCGTCTCGTGTGAGGGCCGGAGTCACTGCCGTTTCGCCCACGCGGCCTGGGCGGCAGGGGAGAGCGCCGTGAGGCGCAGGCGCCGCGCACCCGACGGTTCGATCGTGAGCGTCAGATGCCAATCGGCCGGCGGGAGGTAGGGGTGGGCTTTTTCGGGCCATTCGACGAGGCAGAGGTTTTCCGGTTGAAAATACTCTTCGAATCCGCCCCACCGGAACTCCTCCGGATCGGCGAAACGGTAGCAGTCGAAATGATAAACTGGAACCGTGAGTTCTGGGTAGGGTTCGACGAGGGTGTAGGTGGGGCTTTTGACCGGGCCGCGGTGGCCTAGCGCCCGGAGGAGCGCCCGGACGAAGGTGGTCTTACCCGCGCCGAGTCCCCCTTCGAGCGTGACCACACCGCGCGTCGCGGCAAAAAGGGGCGCGAGTGCTGCGGCCACCGATTCGGTGTCATCGACAGTAGGAAGGAGCCTTTCGGCAGTTACAGGGGGGGTGGCATTCATGATCCAGGCTTTGCGGGGATGAACGAAGCGGCTCGCCATTGGGCAGAGGTCAAAGCGAAACTCATCGACGCCGCAGTGGCGCTTGGCTTTGCGGCGCTCGCGGTGAGCGACATCGACCTTTCCGCTGAGGAGCCGAGACTCGAGGAGTGGCTCCAGCGCGGTTTTCACGGCGAAATGGATTATATGGCAAAGTGGGGGGTAGTGCGCGCCCGCCCCGCCATGCTCGTCCCCGGGGCGCAGCGGGTGATTTCGCTCCTCTTTCCCTATTGGCCCAAAGAGGGGGTAGCAGCCGAACGAGTCCTCGCCGACCCCGAGCGCGCCTACCTCTCCCGCTACGCGTTGGGGCGCGACTACCACAAGGTGGTGCGTAAACGCCTCGCAGCGCTTGAAGCCCAGCTCAAAACGCTTGCGCCCGACCACTCTGGCCGAGTCTTTGTCGATTCGGCGCCGCTCCTTGAGGTGGCGCTCGCCGCGCGCGCGGGGCTCGGGTGGCGGGGGAAGCACACCCTGCTCCTCACCCGGCAGGGCTCTTACTTCTTCCTGGGCGAGATCGTTACCAACCTGCCGCTCCCGGTCGATGCCCCAGTGGCGGACCACTGTGGCCGCTGCACCCGCTGTCTTTCGGTCTGCCCGACGCAGGCGATCGTTGCCCCCTACCAGCTCGACGCCCGGCGGTGCATTTCGTACCTCACGATTGAGCACCCCGGTGCGATCCCTGAAGCGCTGCGTCCGCTCATCGGCAACCGCGTCTATGGGTGCGACGATTGCCAGTTGTTCTGCCCGTGGAACCGTTTTGCCGTCTCCTCACCCCACCCCGAGTTTCTTCCGCGCCACGGGCTCGATGCCTCCCGCCTGGTCGAGCTCTTCGCTTGGGGCGAACGCGACTTTGCCGACCGCTTTGCCGGCTCCCCGGTGCGGCGGATCGGCTACGAGCGGTGGTCGCGCAACCTCGCTGTGGCGCTCGGTAATGCCCCGACGACCGGAGCGGTCGTCGCTGCGCTCGAGGCGCGCCGTGACGACCCGTCGCCGCTCGTGCGCGAGCACGTCGCGTGGGCTCTTGCTCGCCACAGAGTACGCCCGACTCAGGTAGAATCGGCCCTTTACCCGTAGAGGGATGATGCGGGATACGGGCACGATGAAGGCAGACGACAAGCGCGACGCCCCGATCGGCATTTTCGATTCGGGCGTGGGGGGGTTGACGGTCGCGCGAGCGGTGATGGAGCGGCTCCCTGCTGAGCCGATCGTCTATTTCGGCGACACCGCGCGGGTCCCTTACGGGGTGAAGTCGGCCGCAACGATCCGCCGCTACGCTGCCGAGATTACCCGTTTTCTCCTTGCCGAGCAGGTGAAGCTCCTCATCATCGCCTGTAACTCGATGGCGGCGGTCGCCGCTGACGTGGTGCGGACGCTTGCGGGCGACGTGCCGGTGCTCGACGTCATCGACGCCGGAGCGCGAACCGCCGCTGCGGTGAGCCGCAATCGCGCGGTAGCGGTGATCGGAACGCTCGCCACCGTCGACAGCGGCGCCTACGCCCGTCAGATCCACGCCTACGCGCCTGACGTGCGGGTCCACGCCTGGGCTTGCCCCCTCTTTGTCCCGCTCGTTGAGGAGGGTTGGGTCGACCACCCGGTGACTGAAGCGGTCGCGCGCGAATACCTCCGGCCATTGGCAGCAGAAAACGTCGATGCTTTGGTCCTCGGGTGCACCCACTATCCCCTCCTCAAACCGCTGCTGCGCCGTGTCGCGGGTCCCGAGGTGGCGCTCATCGATTCGGCTGTGGCAGTGGCCGAGGCGGCAGCCGAGGTGCTCGACGCGCAGGGGCTGAGACGCAGCGCCGCCACCGCCCCCCGCCACCGCTTCTTTGTCTCCGACAAGCCTCCCCGTTTTCACACCCTCGCCGAGCGCTTCCTCGCGCGATCACTTCCTGAGGTAGCGCAGGTGACCCTGCCGGAGGAGGGGGGGGCGAAGTCAGTGGCTTTACCGCACTTCGGACAGGGATCATCCCGTACTTGAGGCGACGGGCTCGCGGTGCAACGGGGGTGTCCACGGCGGGGTGTCAGTAGTGGTAGCGCCCTTGCAGAAACTCGACCCGATCGTCTTTCACCAGATAGGCACAGCGGTTCTCTTGGCTGATGCGGCGTGACCAGACGTCAGAGCCGAGGTACTTGAGCGGCTCGGGATGACCAATACCGGTGAAGGGATCGCGGAGGATCGCTTTGACGAGCTCCAGCAAGCGTTGTGCCGTGCGCCGGTCGGTAGCGATCCAGTAACTCAAGTCCTCAAGGAACTCGGGTTGAAATACCGCCAGGCGCGGCGCCTCACGTCTGGAGGCCATAGCGCGCCTCGAGCTCATCGAGCGTTATCGGCTGGACCTCCCCTGCTCGAGCGCGCGCAAGTGCCGTAAGCAGCCGCTCGGCGTTCTTTGGCGAGCGGAGCAGATGGGCTGTCTCCATCAGACTTTGCAGCTCGTCGGCTGCAACAAAGGCAACAGCCCCGCCACGACGGCGGCGCACCACGACCACTTCGCGGTCATCAACCACGCGATCCAGTAGTGTCTTGAGCTGGGCCCGTGCCTGGCTGTAGGTGGTTTCGATGGTCATCGCACACCTCCTGAGTTGAACAAGGATATTGTACAACAGATGCCAGGAACGCATCACCGCTGGTCGATCTGCAGACCGATGAGTTGTATATAACGAACAAAAGTCTGTTATAATGTGCAGCCATGAATGCTGCTATCCTCCCTCCGCTCGCACGAAATATTCAAAAGCTTCGCATGGAGCGCGGGCTAACCCTCTCCGGTCTTTCTCAACGCTCGGGAATCGCCAAATCAACGCTCTATTTGATCGAGAGCGGTCAAGGAAATCCGACCATTGAGACGTTATGGGCGATCGCTAATGCCTTGGAGACCCCGTTTGGCACTCTGGTTGAGGGGGTCGACACCATTGGGGACTCATCCTCTAGCGCTCAAAGAACTGGTGTCAGAGTCCGTTTTATCGGACGTTACGGAACCAGTCCCGAAATCGAGGTCTATGAGATGACCATCGCAGCGGGGTATCGCCGCACTTCCAGCGCCCATCCCCCCGGGGTCCACGAGCGCGTGATCGTGCTCAGTGGCGAAATGCTGGTCGGTGAGGCGGCACAAACCGTGCTCCTCCGTTCGGGTCAAAGCCACTTTTTCAAGGCAGATGTCGAGCACAGTTATGCCGCGCTCAATGGCGACGCTTCGGCGATCGTCTTTGTCGAGTATCCCGGGGCTGCCGACGGTGTTCCGGGGTGCACCGTCGTACGCGACTACCCGCGAACCCAGGAAGAGTGGGAGGGTCTTCGCGCCCTCGTGGATTTGGCTGCCGTCGAGGTGGCGCAAGGCTGTATGGGGTTTTTCCTGCGACTTCGCGGCCGGGATGCCGATCGTGAAACGCTTGCACAGCACCTGGGGCTCTCCAAAGAGTTGGGTGAGCGCTGGCCGCTCCTTGCTTTTGTCGACGAGGATGATCGAGGTGCATGGCTGGCCCTGCTGCCTCGTATTTATACCAGCGCCTTCCGGGGCGACGCGCAACAGCCGACGGCCAGAACGCCGATCCTGGAGTTGGCGATCCGCCTTGCCGCCGTCGCCGAACAGGAGCTCGTGCCACTGCAACAGGAGGCAGTGCCCATTCTGGAATCGCTGGCCAGCGGTTCGTCATGGACGCTTGCCACGCTCGCTTCGGAGGTTGCCCTGCAGCATGGGCATCTGATGCTCCCCCGCCAGTTGGGCCTACGTTCCCAGCGACTGTTGCATCCGATGCGCAGAGTGGCAGACGATGACTTCGCGAGCAGAATCAACGTCGATCACTACGACGCTTATGAGCTCTTGCACCCCGCCTATGCACGCCAGGTCGTTGCGCTCGCCCAAGAGATACTGGCGTTGGACCTGCAAGGCGCAGGGGGTCTTGCGATCGACGTCGGCAGCGGCCCTGGAGCGGCCCTTTTGATGCTGCTCGAGTTGTTGCCTGACCTGCGAGTGATCGCCGTCGAGCCGGACAGCACAGCGTTTGCCTATCTGCTGGACAACACCAAGGGTTTGTCGCGCGTGCAGTGCGTGTGCCAGAACTTTCTCGAACTGGATGCTCCGGCGGAGCCGGTCTCCGTCGTGACCTCCGTGGGCTCGGCGCATCACTGCAACACAGCCTTCATGCTGCAGAAAGCTTGGTGCCTGCTGAGTGACGACGGAATTTTATGCATTGCCGACGAATTGCTCCCCTTTTTCTCCGACCGCGACAGCCGCAACACCGCGCTCATTTGCCACCACGCGGCCTACATTCTGGCGTCCATGGCGTGTGTGGACGCGCTCCCGATCCCACAAGAAGAG
The DNA here is from genome assembly GCF_054657095.1 of Hydrogenophilus islandicus. NCBI lineage: Bacteria > Pseudomonadati > Pseudomonadota > Hydrogenophilia > Hydrogenophilales > Hydrogenophilaceae > Hydrogenophilus > Hydrogenophilus islandicus. The sequence goes on from NZ_BAAHXE010000004.1 coordinate 48,761, forward strand.
ACGACGGACGCTCACCTCTATCGCCAGATGCGTGAGGGTCTGGTTCATGCGGTCCTGCTCGCCACGCATGGTCAAACGAGCGCGGCAGTGAAACGGTGCCGCGACCTCTCTGCGATGGTCAGTTCAACGCGCCGCACCAAAGAGGCACGATCGGTAATCGGTGCCTTCGTGCGCTTCTATGCGCTGGAGCTCGAGGCCATGATTGCCGGCTTTGACTATGAGATCGAGCGCAAGACCTATCCCAAGCGCCTGGTCGCCATGGCTCAGGCTGCTGGCTTCGAGCTCGTCACTCATCGGCGCGTCTTCGCAACGTCCGGAGCAGACGAGTGGGATGGAGGGACACATGTCTTCGCGTTTCGCAAGTGTACGGCGTCGCTTCACCGACCCTGACCGCAGCGCCTTCACGAGAGGGCTGTTTGCTAGCGTCTCGATCGCATCGGGCTACATTCCGATTGCCATTTCGTTCGGCCTCGTTGCGGTGCAGGCTGGGCTGGAGCCGCTCGCCGCTCTCTTGGCGTCGGCTCTGATCTATGCCGGGGCAAGCCAGTTCGTTCTGGTGTCGCTGCTCACTGCAGGAGCCGGTTTCCTGGGGACTCTCCTGACTCTCCTGCTGATGAACGCCAGGCACCTCTTCTATGGACCGGCGCTCGCGCGCAAGTTGCCCCGTGGGGCATCGCGGTTGCCACGCGGGGCCTTGGCCGCTGGGCTCACCGACGAGGTGTTTGTTACAGCTCTCGCACTGCTCGACCAGATTCCCGAGCGCGAGCGGGAGGCTTGGACCCTTGGGCTGCAAGTGGGCGCTTACGCAGCCTGGGTCGGGGGCACCGCGATCGGTGTGACGTCAGGCGCACAGTTCGCACACTTGCCAAGCTGGGCGCAATACGCTCTTCAATTCGTGCTGCCGGCACTCTTTATGGCGCTGCTGCTGGAGATGGCAAGGCGCGATGGGCGCATCGTTATACTCGTCGCCGCTGCCGCAACAGCAATCGCGCTGCTTGCGCTTCCCACTTACCAGGCGATCCTGATTGGCATGATCGCCGGAGCGCTCAGTGTGAGCTGGAGAAGACCTCGATATGAATGACGCGGTTTGGCTCATCATTGCGGCAGGCTTGGGAACCTTCCTGCTGCGCTTCATCCCGCTACAGCGAGCGCAAAAAAATACCTCCAAGCGAACCGATTTCCGGTGGTGGGAGCCGTTCTTCGTGTCGATCGGTCCTGCTGCGATCGCTGCTCTCCTCGTCGCGTCGCTGGTACCTGAGCTGCTCAACGGCACAAGCCGCCACGCGATGGCGGTCGCGGCTGGCCTCTGCGCCGTAGTGGCTGTGAAAAGGAGGCTTGGGGGATTTGCGGTGGCGACCCTGGTGGGCGCACTCACTTATGGTCTGGTTCGAGCCGGACTTGGGGGCTGAACGGGTTCCCTTGCCAACTCTGCTGTACATGACCGCGAAGTGGTCGTGGTTCGTCGCCGTCATGGCGGAGCGGTTGCCCTTGTTGCAGCCGACGAGCTGCAAAGTCTGATGGAGACAGCTCATCTGCTCTGCCCGCCCGTCACTTCAAATACGGGATGACCCCGGCCCCAAGTTCATCGGCCGCGAGGGGTCGGCGCACCATTCGCTCCACGACCCGGCGTAGAGTTTACCGAGCGCAAGCCCCGCGTGGGCCATTGCGAGGAGGTTGTGGCACGCGGTCACCCCTGAGCCGCAGTAGTGGATCGTCTCCTCTGGGGGGGTGTCGCCGAAGAGGGCGAGGAGTTCGGCGCGAAGCGTCGTGGGGTCGAGGAAGCGTCCGGTGGCGCTATCGAGGTTCGCGCGAAAGAAGCGGTTTTTCGACCCGGGGATGTGGCCGGCAAGGGGGTCGAAGGGCTCCACTTCGCCGCGGTGCCGCTCAGGGGCGCGGGCGTCGATGAGGCACGCGCGTTGCTGGGCGACTGCCGCTTCGACCTCGGAGGCGGTGGCGAGCGGCAGCTGCCATTGGGTGAGATTCGGGGGAGTAGAGCGGAAGGGCGGCAGCGGTTCAATTTTGGTGAGCGGTAGCCCCGCTTGCCGCCACGCGCGGATTCCCCCTTCGAGGACGGCTGTGGCGGCGTAGCCAGCCGCTTGCAGCAGCCACCAGGCGCGACTCGCGTTCAGGCCGTCCCACTCGTCGTAGAGGATCACCTGTTTTTGCGGCGTGATACCGGTGCGAGCGATGAGCGCCGCGAAAGCGTCGAGCGACGGTAGCGGGTGGCGGCCGTTGGTGCCGGTCGGCTCGCTCGAGAGGTCGCGTTCGAGGTGCCAGTAGAACGCCTCCGGCAGATGCATCGCGCGATACATCGCCGCGCCGGCGTCGGGGTCGGTGAGTTCAAAGCGGCAGTCAATCACCACCGCGCGGCCGCTCTCGATCCAGAGGCGGGCCGATTCGATGTCGATCACCGCGTGAAAGTAGTCGCGGGGCCTCGTCATGGGGTCTTCTCCTCGAAGAGACGCGGATGGTCGCGTTCAGTTGGTGGCGCTTGCCTCCTTTTCGGGTTCGTCGAGCCAGACACGCGCCTCCTCTTCGGTGGTGAAGGTGCGGATTTCGGCGTCGACAAAGAAGCGTTCGAGCCAAGCGATCCATGTGAGCCAGGCGTCGTCGGTGACGATCGCGATGCGGTCGAAAGCGTCGGGGTGGTTGTGGGTGAATTTGAGCTCTTCCCACGCCACGTCGATCGTGTAGGAGAGCATCTGCCGGAGATCCAAGAGCAGCCGCACTGGACCGTGGAAGCGGTTGGCGTAGGCGATCTGTTCTTCGAATTCGCGAAAGTCCGCCAGGGTGAATTCGCCAAAGACGGTGGCTTCAACCCGGTTGTCGCGTGTCTCAATCGTGATCATTCGCGCGCTGTCCCCTCGGTGTGGTTGTTCGCTAGAAACTATACTGAGTTGCCGCTCTTTTGTCCATGGGGAGCCGCAAAAAGAAAAGGGGTAACCCTTTTGGTTACCCCAATCTTTTTGTCTCCCTCGGACGCCAAAGGGGATCGCCCTTTTGGCGTCACGCCTCTCGCGGGCTGATCAGTGGAACTGCTCTTCTTCGGTGGAGCCGGTGAGCGCCGTGACGCTCGATTGTCCGCCCTGGATCACGGTGGTCACGTCGTCGAAGTAACCGGTACCCACTTCGGCTTGGTGGGCGACGAAGGTGTAACCGCGCTCGCGGGCAGCGAATTCGGGTTCTTGCACCTTTTCGACGTAAGCGCTCATGCCGCGACGGGCGTAGTCGTACGCCAGGTCGAACATGTTGTACCACATGCTGTGGACGCCGGCGAGCGTGATGAACTGGAACTTGTACCCCATCGCGCCGAGTTCGCGCTGGAATTTGGCGATCGTTGCGTCGTCGAGGTTCTTCTTCCAGTTGAACGACGGCGAGCAGTTGTACGCGAGCATCTTGCCGGGGAACTTGGCATGGACCGCTTCGGCGAATTTTTTCGCGAATTCGAGGTCGGGCGTACCGGTTTCACACCAGACGAGGTCGGCGTAGGGGGCATAGGCGAGGGCGCGCGCCACGGCCTGCTCAAGCCCCTTCTTGGTCCGGTAGAACCCTTCGGCAGTCCGTTCGCCGGTGAGGAACGGCTTGTCGTATTCGTCGTGGTCGGAGGTGAGGAGATCCGCCGCTTCGGCGTCGGTCCGGGCAACCACGAGCGTGGGGACGCCGCAGACGTCGGCAGCAAGGCGCGCTGCGATCAGCTTCTGCACCGCTTCCGACGTGGGCACGAGGACCTTGCCGCCCATGTGGCCGCACTTCTTGACACTGGCGAGCTGGTCTTCGAAGTGCACCCCGGCAGCGCCGGCGCGAATCATCGCTTTCATCAGCTCAAAGGCGTTGAGCACGCCACCAAAGCCAGCTTCGGCGTCGGCGACGATCGGGGCGAAGTAGTCGATCCACCCTTCGTCGCCGGGGTTGAGCCCCTTGGCCCACTGGATCTCGTCGGCGCGTTTGAAGGCGTTGTTGATGCGCTCGACCACGACCGGCACCGAGTTCACGGGATAGAGCGACTGGTCGGGGTACATCGCGCGGTATTCGTTGTTATCCGCAGCAACCTGCCAGCCGGAGAGGTAGATCGCTTTGATCCCGGCTTTGACCTGCTGCATCGCCTGACCGCCGGTGAGCGCTCCGAGCGCGTTGATGTAGGGCTCGGTGTGGAGCAGCTTCCAGAGCTTTTCAGCCCCCATCCGGGCAAAGGTGTATTCGGGGACGACCGAACCCCGCAAGCGCACGACATCTTCGGCGGTGTAGGTGCGGGTCACCCCTTTCCAGCGCGGGTTCTCGGCCCAATCCTTTTTGATCGCTTCGATCTGCTGTTGACGGTTCATCATCGTTCCTTTCGTGATTGCGTGTGTGCCAACTGGCGACGGGAAAGATGATACCGCGCTTGCTGCGCTGCGTCAAGTATCTTATATAAGACATAAGAGACAGAGGAGTGGCGACGCGTGCCGCGTCAGTTGCTGGCAGAGGGAAGGGGGGTCGAGGTCGTCCAGAGCGCCGCTTTGTGCAGTTGCTGCAAGGCGCGGTGCCAGCTGCTTGCGGCACGTAAATGGGCGTCCATCGCCGCGATCGACAACGTGGCGCGGCTGCCGGCGGCAAGAAGGGTCTCTTTGAGGGATTGGTAGGCCGCTTCCATCGCGGTCATCCGCTCGCCGAGCCTCTCAGCGCTTTGCGAACCCAAATCTAACTCGGCCAGGAGGGCGTGGGCCGCTTTGTGGAACCGTTCCCAAGCAGCAGTGACTGCCGGTTCGCGATCATCAGTTTCGCCAAAGGCGAGCACTCCCTCCTCGGCGAAGCGGACGGCGCTTTCGTAGTAGCGCGCTACGCGCAGAAGCCGCTCGCTCGTTTCAACGAGTTGCGGGGTGAGTTGTCCGCGATTCATTTCGGCGATGAAGTTGGCGATCGCTTGGCTGAGGGCCCGAACAGCGCTCACTTGAGCCGTAGGGAGAGGGGCGCCATCGAGGGCGTCGCGGGTGATTCTGAGCGCCATGGTGCGGAGGCGGGAGAGCTCTTGCCGCAGGGCGTCGATGGCGAGATCGGGAACGGTGACAATGGTTCGGTCGAGGTAGCGCGGTTGAGCTTCGTCCTCGTCGCGGGTTCGGAAACGCTGCTGTAACCAATGGGCGAGCGGGTCGGCAATCGGCCAGATGAGGAGCACCCCGAGGAGATTGAAGAGGGTGTGAAAGAGGGCGATCACCACCGCGGGATGGTCAGTAAACCCAGCCCATCTGCTTGCTGTTGCCGCTCCATGGAGCATGACGGAGAGGATAACCAGCGCGACTGCTGCGGTGAGCGCGTTGAAGAGGAGGTGGCCGACCGCGGCCCTTTTGGCGTTGGCCGTTGCGCCAATGGCGGCGAGAAACGCTTTCACACTGGTGCCGAGGTTTGCGCCGATCACCATTGCTGCTGCGCTCGGCAGATCGATCATACCGCTATGGACCGCGGTGAGGATGAGGGCCGTGGCGGCGCTCGAGGAGAAGAGAAGCAGCGTGAGCAGAAAACCGGCACCCGTTTGCAGGAGCCGTGTCGTCCACCCGTCGCCGATGGGAAGCGCGACGAGCGTTGCAGTGCCTGCGAGCCCCGTTTTGAGCAAACCAATGGCATAGACGAGAAGTCCAAACCCCGCCAGCGCAAGCCCGAAGGCACCGCGACGGCTGCTCTTGCCGAAGAGGTGGAGAAACGCCCCCACGGTAACAAGCGGCAACGCCCACGCTTCGAGTGCTAGGTGAAAACCGACGACCGAAACGATCCAACCGGTAATAGTGGTGCCGACGTTGGCACCGAAGATCACCCAGAGTGACTGCGTGAGGGAGAGAAGGCCAGCGTTGACAAAGCCGATCGTCGCCAGGGTGACGACCGACGACGATTGGACAAACGCGGTGATGACCATTCCTGCAGCGAGCGCGCGCCAGCGGGTGTCCGTTGCGCGGGCAAGCAGCCGCTGCAGTTGAGGCCCCGCGGCAAGGCGCAGCCCGTCACTGAGGAGCTCAAGGCCGAGGAGAAAGAGACCGACCCCTCCGGCTACGGCAAGCCCGCTTGCAGTGGTGTCGAACGCCATCAAGAGGTAGAGCGGTCGGTTCGCGCGGTCAAACGAGCGCGCGCGGGGCGACGATTACGCCATCCTCATCGGCATACACATAGTGGCCGGGCGTGAAGGTGACGCCGCCAAAGGTGACGGGAATATCGCGGTCGCCCACCCCGCGTTTGACCGTTTTGCGCGGATTGGTGCCGAGCGCCCAGACGCCGAGGGGAAGTTGCCTGATCGCGCGGGAGTCGCGGATCGCGCCATAGACGATCACACCGGCCCAGCCATTCTTGACCGCGAGTTCCGCGAGCTGATCCCCCAGAAGCGCTCGCCGGAGACTCCCGCCGCCGTCGATCACCAGCATCGCGCCGTTTCCGGGCGTTGCGAGCGTCTCGCGAACGAGGGCGTTGTCTTCGAAGAGCTTGAGGGTGCGGATCGGGCCGCCTGCGGCGCGCGCGCCGCCATAGGAGCGGAGCATCGGCTCCACCACCTGGATTTCGGCTTCAAACGCGTCGCAAAGGTCGGTGGTTTGAAAGGACACAGAGGGCTCCTTCGCTCAATGTTCCTGTTCCGCGACGGGGGAGGGAGCTTCGTGCTCGCGATCGGGGAAGCGGAGCACCACCCGTTCGTTTTCGTCGAGGTCGACGGTCACTTCGCCGCCATGGGCGAGCCGGCCAAAGAGGAGTTCGTCGGCGAGCGCCGCCCGGATCGTCTCTTGAATGAGCCGCGCCATCGGCCGCGCGCCCATCAGGGGGTCGAACCCCTTCGCGGCGAGCCACGCTTTGAGCTCGTCGGTAAAGTGGGCGTCCACCCGTTTTTCGTGGAGCTGGGCCTCGAGCTGCATCAGGAACTTATCGACGACCCGCGCGATGACCTCAGGGGTGAGCGGTTTGAACGAGACGATCGCGTCAAGGCGGTTACGAAATTCGGGGGTGAAGAGGCGTTTGAGCTCCGCCATCTCGTCGCCCGCCTCGCGCTTCGCGGTAAAGCCGATCGCGCTCTTCTGCATCGTCTCCGCCCCGGCGTTGGTCGTCATGATGATGATCGTGTGGCGAAAGTCGGTGCTACGGCCGTTCGCGTCGGTGAGCGTCCCGTGGTCCATCACCTGGAGAAGGAGGTTGAAGACGTCGGGGTGGGCCTTTTCGATTTCGTCCAACAGGAGCACACAGTGGGGCTTTTTCATCACCGTTTCGGTCAAAAGCCCCCCCTGCTCAAAGCCGACGTAGCCGGGTGGCGCGCCAATGAGACGGCTCACCGTGTGGCGCTCCATGTATTCGGACATGTCGAAGCGGACGAGGTCGATCCCCAAGGTAAAGGCGAGCTGGCGCGCCACTTCGGTTTTACCCACCCCGGTGGGGCCTGAGAAGAGGAAGGAGCCGATCGGTTTGTTGGGGTTGCCGAGCCCGGAGCGGTTGAGTTTGATCGCGCGCACGAGGTTTTCGATCGCCTCGTCCTGACCGAAGACCACCTGTTTGAGATCGCGCTCGAGCGTCGCGAGTTTTTGCCGGTCGTCGCGTTCGACCGCGCGCGGGGCGATGCGCGCGAGTTTAGCGACCACTGCTTCGATCTCCGCTTTGCCGATGGTCTTTTTCTGTTTCCCTTTGGGAAGGACCTTCTGGGCGGCACCCGCTTCGTCGATGACGTCGATCGCCTTGTCGGGAAGTTGCCGGTCGGTGATGTAGCGCGCCGAGAGTTCCGCCGCTGCCTGCAGCGCCGCCGCGGTGTATTTGACGCCGTGGTGCGCTTCAAAGCGCTCTTTGAGCCCTTTGAGGATCGCGACGGTGTCAGCGACCGACGGTTCGGCGACGTCGATCTTCTGGAAGCGGCGCGAGAGCGCATGGTCTTTGGTGAAGATTTGGCGGTATTCGTTGTAGGTGGTCGCGCCGATGCAGCGCAGCTGCCCTTTGGCGAGCGCGGGTTTCAGGAGGTTCGACGCGTCGAGGTTTCCGCCCGAGGCGGCACCCGCGCCGATCAGGGTGTGGATCTCGTCGATGAAGAGGATCGCCCCCTCTTGTTCTTGCAGCGCTTTGAGGACGTTCTTGAGGCGCTGTTCGAAGTCGCCGCGGTATTTGGTGCCCGCAAGGAGCGTACCGAGGTCGAGCGCATAGACCGTCGCGTGGGCGAGAATCTCCGGAACTTCGCCGTCGACGATGCGCTTCGCGAGCCCCTCGGCGATCGCCGTTTTACCGACGCCCGCTTCGCCAACAAGGAGCGGGTTGTTCTTGCGCCGTCGGCAAAGGGTCTGGATCACCCGCTCGAGCTCGGCGTCGCGGCCGATCAGCGGATCGATTTTGCCCTCGTGGGCCAGTTGATTGAGGTTGATCGTAAACTGCTCGAGCGCCGCCGCACCGTTCGCCGAGCGCTGGTCGTCCTCGTCGTCGCTTGCAGGGTTTTTCTGCGCCGCGCTCTTCGCGCGCGGGTTCGGCTGCGCGACGCGGTCGGGGACGACGCCGTGGGCGAGGTAGTTGGTGAGGTCGAGCCGGGTGACTTTGTGGCGCTGGAGGAGAAAGAGGGCGTGCGAATCTTTTTCGCCGAAAATCGCCACCAGCACCGCAGCGCCATTGACCTCATTCTTGCCGGCCGACTGGACACTCAAGATTGCGCGCTGGATCACCCGTTGAAAACCGAGCGTCGGCTGGGTGTCGAATTCGCCGTCACCCGGGACGCGCGGCACGTGGGTGTCGATGAACTGGTGGAGATCCCGCCGCAGCCCTTCGATGGGGGCGCCGACGGCGCGGAGTGCTTCGGCTGCCGACGGGTTGTCGAGGAGCCCGAGGAGCAGGTGCTCGACGGTGACATACTCGTGCCGGCGGCTTCGCGCGTGGGCGAAGACCATGTGCAGGGTGACTTCCAGGTCGGGGGCGATCATCGCTAGGCTTCCTCCATGGTGCAGGCCAACGGGTGGCCGTGCGCGCGTGCAAACTGGGTGACTTTGCTCACTTTGGTCGCGGCGATGTCTTTGGGGTAGATGCCGCACACCGCCATCCCTTCATGGTGGACTTTGAGCATCACCGTCACCGCCTGTTCCCGGTTCATGTGAAAAAAACGCTGCAGGACCTCAACGACGAAGTCCATCGGCGTATAGTCGTCGTTCAACAGGAGCACTTTGTAGAGGGGCGGCGGCTTGGTTTGGGCCGCAGCCACCTCTTCGTCGAGCTCCTTGACCGGCTGCACGCTCATGAAGTCATTCTAGCGCGAACGCTTTCAGCTGCGCAAGACGGTGGCGATTGCGTCGGCCACGTAGTCGAGGTTGCGGCTGTTCAACGCCGCGACGCAGATCCGCCCCGAGCGCACGGCATAGATGGCGAAGTCGCGCTGCAGCCGTTCCACCTGCTCTGGGGTGAGCCCGGTGTAGGAGAACATCCCGCGCTGCGCGGTGACGAAGGTGAAGTCGTGGCCAGGGACGGCGCTTTCGAGCCGCTCGCGCAGCCCTTGACGCATCGCCCGGATGCGGTCGCGCATGCCCGCAAGTTCCCGCTCCCACAGCTGCCGGAGTTCCGCGTCGGCAAGGACCGAGGCGACGAGCGCTGCGCCGTGGGTGGGCGGGTTGGAGTAGTTGGTGCGGATGACGCGCTTCAGTTGCGACAGGACCCGCGCCGCTTCGTCGCCGCTTGTGGTGACGATCGAAAGCGCCCCAACCCGTTCGCCGTAGAGCGAGAAGTTTTTCGAAAAGGAGCTCGAAACGAAGAAGGGGATGCCGGCGGCGACAAAGGCGCGCACGGCAGCGGCGTCGGCGTCGATCCCTTCGGCAAAACCCTGGTAGGCCATGTCGAGGAACGGGATCAGCCCTCGGGTTTGGCACACCTCAACCACCGTCTGCCATTGCGCCGCGGTGAGGTCGGCACCCGTCGGGTTGTGGCAGCAGGCGTGAAGGACGACGATGGTGTTGCGCGCTGCACCTTCGAGATCGGCCACCATGCCGGCAAAATCGACGCCGCCGGTTTTAGGGTCGAAGTAGCGGTATTCGGCGACCGGAAAGCCTGCGGCTTCGAAGATGCCGCGATGGTTCTCCCACGAGGGGGAGGAGATCAGTACTTGCGCGTCGGGGACCACCCGCTTGAGGAGATCAGCGCCGATTCTGAGCGCCCCTGTTCCACCCAGACCCTGGGCGGTGACGACCCGTTTATCGCTCAAAAGGGGCGATGATGCGCCGAAGAGGAGGTTCTGGACAGCAGTGGTGTAGGCGGCAGGGCCTTCGATCGGCTGGTAGCCGCGCGGTTTCGGGTCGGCAGCCATCGCAGCCTCAATGCGGCGGACCGATTCGAGCAACGGGATCTTGCCGTTGTCGTCATAGTAGACCCCGACGCCGAGGTTCACTTTGGTGCTCCGGTTATCGGCGGCAAACGCCTCGTTGAGGCCGAGAATGGGATCGCGCGGGGCTAGGGGAACGTGGGCAAAAAGCGACATCGTGATGCTCCAACTTTTGCGATAATGGGAGAATGAGAAACCTGTCTCGCAACAATTCTACCATGGGGGACCACAAAGCTTCGGCCACCTCCGAAAGCGGCCAGGGAGAGGCAACTCCTGCTCCTGAAGGGGCTAAGGCGGGTGAGTGGTGCCACTTTCCCGGGAGCCCGTTTGCGCTCTTCGCTCCTTACCCCCTTGCGGGGGATCAGCCGCAGGCGGTCGAAGCGCTCGTCGACGGGATCGACGCGGGGTTGGCCCGCCAGGTGTTGTTGGGGGTCACCGGCTCGGGGAAGACCTTCACAATCGCGAACGTCATTGCGCGGGTGGGGCGACCGGCGCTGGTGATGGCGCCGAACAAGACCCTTGCGGCGCAGCTCTACAGCGAGTTCCGCGAGTTTTTCCCGAAAAACGCCGTCGAGTATTTCGTCTCCTACTACGACTACTACCAACCTGAGGCCTATGTGCCGAGCCGCGACCTCTATATCGAGAAAGATTCGAGCATCAACGCCCATATCGAGCAGATGCGCCTCTCGGCAACAAAGAGCCTCCTTGAGCGGCGGGACGTCGTGATCGTTGCCACCGTCTCGTGCATCTATGGGATCGGCGACCCGGTCGACTACCACGCGATGATTCTCCACCTGCGTGTCGGCGAGACCCTTTCCCGCCGCGCAGCGATCGAGCGGCTCGTCGCGATGCAGTATGAGCGCACCGAGAGCGACTTCGTGCGTGGGACCTTCCGGGTGCGCGGCGAGGCGATCGATATCTTCCCCGCGGAGCACGCCGAGTGGGCGCTCAGGGTGGAGTGGTTCGACGATGAGATCGAGGCGTTGAAGCTCTTCGACCCGCTCACGGGGGCGGTGGTGCAGACACTCACGCGCTTCACCGTCTATCCGTCGAGCCACTTTGTGACGCCGCGCGCGACGGTGCTCCGGGCGATTGAAAGCATCAAGGAGGAGTTGCGCGTGCGGCGCGAGGAGCTTCTTGCCGCGGGAAGGGTGGTCGAAGCGCAGCGGCTCGAGCAGCGGACCCTCTTTGACATCGAGATGTTGGAAGAGGTGGGGTTTTGCAAGGGGATCGAGAACTATTCGCGCCACCTTTCGGGACGCTCGCCAGGCGAGCCGCCTCCGACGTTGATGGACTATCTCCCGAGTGACGCGCTCCTTTTCATCGATGAGTCGCACGTCACCGTGGGCCAAATCGGCGGGATGTACCGCGGCGACCGCGCGCGCAAAGCGAATCTTGTCGAGTACGGGTTTCGTCTCCCGAGCGCGATGGACAACCGGCCGCTCACCTGGGAGGAGTTTGCCGCGCGAATGCCGCAGACGGTCTTTGTCTCTGCAACCCCCGGGGATTACGAACTGCAGACGAGCGACGCGGTGGTCGAACTCGTCGTCCGTCCCACGGGGCTCGTCGACCCCGAGGTGGTCGTCCGCCCCGCTTCCCACCAGGTCGACGATCTACTCCATGAGGCGAAGGTGCGGATCGCGCGCGACGAGCGGGTGCTTGTGACGGTGCTCACGAAGCGCATGGCCGAGGAGCTTACTGAGTTTTTGAACGAAAACGGCGTGCGGGCGCGCTATCTCCACTCCGATATCGACACCGTCGAGCGGGCGGAGATCATCCGCGATCTGCGCCTTGGGGCGTTTGACCTCTTGGTGGGGATCAACCTCTTGCGTGAGGGGCTCGATATTCCGGAGGTGTCGTTGGTGGCGATCTTCGACGCCGACAAAGAGGGGTTTTTGCGTTCCGAGCGGTCGCTGATCCAGACGATCGGTCGCGCGGCGCGCCATCTCCACGGCACAGCGATCCTTTACGCCGATACGGTGACCGATTCGATGCGCCGCGCGATCGAAGAGACCGAACGGCGGCGGGCGAAGCAGCTCGCCTATAACGCCGCGCACGGCATTACCCCCCGGTCGGTGGTGAAGGCGGTGAAGACGTTGATCGATGGTCTTCCGGTGAGTGACGAGGGGCCCAAGGAGGCGCTACGAGGGAAGGGAGGCGAGGCGTCGGCCGACTGGTTGGCGAAGCTCGACCGTACCGATGCCCAGGCGGTGGCGAAGGCGATTCAGCGCCTGGAACGCGAGATGAAGCGCTACGCCGAGGCGCTTGAGTTTGAGAAGGCTGCGGCAGTCCGCGACCAGTTGCTCCTCTTGCGGCAAGCGGTCTTTGGGGTCGAGCCGACGGTGTGACGGAGGCGGTGCTAGCGGCGTGCGTGCGGTTTTGGGCCCTTCGGGGTCGTGTTGGAGAAGAAAAGGGGGAAAGAGGTGACACCGGTTCGCCTGTTGTGTGTCTGTACGGGGAACATCTGCCGTTCCCCAACCGCCGAAGGGGTTTTGCGCCACAAGATCGCAGAGCGGGGGTGGACGTGGATCGAGGTCGATTCGGCGGGGACCCACGACTACCATGTCGGGGAGCCACCCGACCCGAGGACGCAGCGCGCCGCGCGTGCCCGCGGTTACGACCTCAAGGGGCTGCGGGCGCGCCAGATCCGCCGCGACGATTTTTTTCGCTTCGATTGGATCTTGGCGATGGACCGCGGCCACTTGGCGATTCTCGAGCGCCTGTGCCCGCCCGGGGCGAAGGCGCAGCTTGCGCTCTTCCTGGCGCGAAGCCGCGCTACCCCGAACGGCGAGGTGCCCGACCCCTACTACGGCGGGCCGGAGGGGTTCGATCAGGTGCTCGACCTGATCGAAGAGGGTGCTGAGGGGTGGCTCGCCTGGTTAGCAGAGCACTCCCCCTATGTGCGCCGCGTCTCGACCTGAATGAGTGGCCCCTCCTCTTTTTTGGGGGGGCGCGGAATCACCCGACCGAGCGGCTCGGGCGGCGGGAAGAGCGGACGGTAGGTCACACGGCTCGGGTCGGTTTCGATCCAGACCAACCCTGCCTGAGCCAGTCGCTGCCGTAACTGCTCCCGGTCGACCGCTGCTTCTCGTTGCGGTGCGGGGGGCGCTTCGCGCTCTGCGGTTGCTGCGCTTGCCAAAGCGGTAGCGTTCGCAGGCGCGGTTGCGCTCGCCTCTGCGTCAGGGGGGGTCTCTGGCTCCGCGTTGCCGTTTTCAGCCTCATGAGCCAGGTGCTGCGACACCGCGGGCTGCCCCGGCGGGATTGCAGCAAGTGATCCGTCGAGTCGCTCAGGAACGGGAAGCGGCGCGAGGATCAGCGTGGACTCTTCGCTTGCAGCGGGCGGCGGTGCCGCTTCGAGCGGTGGCGCGAGGTTAGCCGCTGCCTCGGCAGTGCCGGGCTCGGTAGCCTCGGGCTGGGCGGCTTCAGACTCGGCAGGTTCGCTTTCGGGTGAGGCGCCCTCAAGGGTTTCGGTAGGGGCGACCCTGGTTTCAGGAGCTTCAACGCCGGGCGCTTGAGGAGCTTCAGCGCTGGCCGCTCCCGTGACCGTTGCTTCAGGAGGGGTCGCTTCGGCGACGGGCGGCACAACCTCGGCTGGCGCATTGGTGCGAGCTGCGGGCAGGGACGCGGAGACCTCAGGTGACGCTTCTTCGCCGGCTTGTTCCAGTGCAGTAGTTTCCTGCTGCGCCGGCTCTTCACGCGCTTCGGTTGCAGCAGAGAGAGCCTCTTCGCGACGTGGCTCCTCTTCCGTCATTGCCGCTTGTTCCGTCGCTGCGCTCTCCCGCTCGGTCGCCGATACCGGTTCTACGGTGGCGGAGTCTGCCGAAACCTGGGCGCTTCGCTCGCTCTCCCCATCAGACCGTTCACTGGGGGGTAATTCGTCTGCAGGGGGAGCAGTGCCAGCCGGCAGATCGTCGCTCGTCAAGGCGCTCTCTTTACGCCGGTTGCGACCGCGCCGCCGCCGCCGTTTGTTGGCCGATTCATCACTTTCAGGGGCGATCACCAATTCGAGGGGTTCAGCACGCTCGGCGGGAGCCTCCTCAAGGTCACCGGACGAGCGCTTCGCTGCCTCTGCTGGCGCTGCTTCGGGCAAGGGGAGCGGGGCTGCCAGCGGTCGCTCAACCCCTTCGTCGCTTCGGCGGTTGCGGCCGTTCCGGCGACGGTTGCCGTTGCGGCGTTGGGTATCCGCAGAGGGGGTTGGAGCGGGGGTGGGTGCGGGCGCAAGGGCTTCCGCGCTTTCACTGGGTCCAGGACCCATGAGGCTGCGGAGCCACGCAAAGAGCCGCTGCAGAAGCGGGCGCTCAGCGGCCGCCTCCCCTTTCGCTGGGCTGCTCTCGGCTGGCACAGGCAATTCCGCCGGTTCCGGTTGCGGCCGGGTGGGGGGTGGTGCGTCGGGGGCGATCCCTTTGACCACCGCCTCCTGTTTGGGGGGTTTTCGCTCCGCAAGGGTGCTGGTGGGGGTCGCCTCCGGTGCGGGCGGGGTGACCAGCTCGTAGCTGACCAACCGAACGTCGAGGTTGTCGATCTGGTCGTGACGCAGCCGCACTACCTCGTGCGCCGGGGTCTCCATGTGGCGGTTGGGGATGATTACCACCCGCACGTGGTGGCGCGCCTCGATTTTGGCCACGTCGAACCGCTTTTCGTTCAGGAGAAAGGTGGCCACGTCGACGGGAACCTGGACGTAGACGGCGGCGGTGTTCTCCTTGATCGCCTCCTCTTCGATAATGCGCAGAATATGGAGCGCGGCCGATTCGGTGCTGCGGATGTGACCGGTGCCACCACAGCGGGGGCACGGGACGTAGGTTCCTTCGGCAAGCGCCGGGCGCAACCGCTGACGTGAGAGCTCGAGCAGCCCGAACTTGCTGATCCGCCCCATCTGGACCCGCGCCCGGTCAAAGTGCAACGCCTCTTTGAGCCGCTGTTCCACCTCGCGCTGGTTTTTCGGGTTCTCCATGTCGATGAAGTCGATCACGATGAGCCCGCCGAGGTCGCGTAGCCGCAGCTGCCGCGCGATCTCTTCGGCCGCTTCGAGGTTGGTCTTGAGCGCGGTCTCTTCGATGTCGGCCCCTTTGGTCGCCTTGCCAGAGTTGACGTCGATCGCCACCAGTGCCTCGGTGTGGTCGATCACGATCGCGCCGCCCGAGGGGAGGGTCACTTGCCGCGCGTAGGCGGTCTCGATCTGGTGTTCGATCTGAAAACGCGAAAAGAGCGGGACATCGTCGGCGTAGCGTTTGACCCGACGGACGCAGTCGGGCATGACGTGCTGCATGAACTGCTGCGCCTGGGCGAAAATTTCGTCGGTGTCACAGAGAATTTCGCTGATATCGGGCTGGAAGTAGTCGCGGATCGCGCGGATCACGAGCGCACTCTCTTGGTAGATGAGAAAGGGCGCTTTTTGCGCGTTGGCCGCCTCTTCGATCGCGCGCCACAGTTTCAGGAGGTAGTCGAGGTCCCACTGCAACTCTTCGAGCGAATGGCCGATCGCGGCGGTTCGGGCGATCAGGCTCATTCCCTCCGGGACGGTGAGCATTTCGAGGAGCTGCTTGAGCTCGGCGCGATCTTCGCCATCGATGCGCCGCGACACCCCCCCGCCGCGCGGGTTGTTGGGCATCAGAACAAGATAGCGGCCGGCAAGGGAGACGTAGGTGGTGAGCGCCGCCCCTTTGTTGCCGCGCTCCTCTTTTTCCACCTGTACGATCAACTCTTGCCCGACTTCGAGTGCGTCTTGAACGCGCGTCCGACCGTTTTGCTCCGTCGTTCGCCAGTAGCTGCGCGCTACCTCTTTGAAGGGAAGGAAACCGTGCCGCTCTTCGCCGTAATCAACGAAGACCGCTTCGAGGCTCGGTTCGATGCGGGTGATGACCGCTTTGTAGATGTTGCCCTTACGCTGTTCGCGGTGGGCCGATTCGATATCGATATCGAGCAGTTTCTGCCCGTCGACGATCGCAACGCGCAGCTCTTCGGCCTGCGTTGCATTGAATAGCATGCGTTTCATGAGGTTCGGGTCTCCACAAGTCGATGGGCGGGACCCGACGGGAAAGAGGAATCGGTTCCGATGACCACCGAGCCTCTTCACTGCTCTGGACGGCCGCAGGCGAGCAGAGGGCAAACGCACCTAGGCTCTTGACGCCAAGGGCGCGAGCAACGAGCGAGAAGAAGGCGAAGAGAATCGGGTTCACAGGCGTTCCACAAGGGCCGAGCGCTTCGCGGCGCAAAGCCACAACAATCTTTCCACCGTCAGGCGCCGCCGGGTTGATGACGAGATCAGCGCACAACGAAAAAACCGGTCAAGACCCTCTTGGGAGCAATGGTAAGAAGCTCAACCAAAGCGGTAACATCGGGTCTTCATCAAAGTGAAAGTATAGTACCGTGACGGAGAAACAGCAAGTCGACGACGCGGCGTTTGATGCGATTCCTCATGCGGTGCGCCATTTTCGGGTCGAGGAGGGGCCGCAGCGGCTCGACAATTTCTTGCGACGCCACCTCAAAGGGGCTCCTAAGTCGTTGATCTACCGCATCATCCGTAGCGGCGAGGTGCGGGTGGACGGCCATCGCGCCCATCCTGAGAGCCGTTTGTTGCCGGGCCAGATGGTTCGGGTACCGCCGTTGCGTCTTTCGGCAACGAGCGAAGCAAAAATCCCCCCAAAAAACGGGCTTGCGGTGTTGCCCGTGGTTTATGAAGATGAGACGCTGCTTGTCGTGAATAAACCCGCCGGTGTCGCGGTACATGGGGGATCGGGGCTCTCATGGGGGCTGATCGAGTGGGTGCGCGCCCATTGGCCTGATGCCCACCATTGGGAGCTCGTCCATCGCCTCGACCGCGACACCTCAGGGATCCTGATGATCGCCAAGACAAGATCCGCGTTGAAAGCGCTCCAGGCGGCGTGGCGCGCCGGGGAGGTGGCCAAAAGCTATTGGGCGCTGACGATCGGCGTGATGGCAGAATCGTTACTCACGATCCGCGCGCCGCTCGAGCGCTATCTCACGGCGGCAGGGGAGCGGCGGGTCCGGGTGGCGCCTCAGGGGAAAGAGTCCCATTCCGAGGTGGCGCGCTGCGCGTGGTGGCACGAGCCGCCTCCTGGCTTTTCGTTCGTCGAGGTGCGTCTCCACACCGGCAGGACCCACCAGATCCGTGCCCATCTCGCGCATGTTGGCCATTCCCTCGTGGGCGACGAGAAATATGGCGACTTCTCGCTCAACAAGGTGTTGGCGCGCCGTATGGGCCTGCCCCGCCTCTTTTTGCACGCGGCGAGGTTGTCGTTTCGCCATCCCGTGGCGGGGAGGCGAGTCACCGTTTCGGCACCGCTGCCGCACGATTTGGCGCAATTTCTTGAACGTCTGGGGCCTCCCAGCGGCGGTCA
Organism: Hydrogenophilus islandicus; assembly: GCF_054657095.1. Classification (NCBI taxonomy): domain Bacteria; kingdom Pseudomonadati; phylum Pseudomonadota; class Hydrogenophilia; order Hydrogenophilales; family Hydrogenophilaceae; genus Hydrogenophilus; species Hydrogenophilus islandicus. Next base: position 66,389 of record NZ_BAAHXE010000004.1, read on the forward strand.
GCTCCCTTCTGGGGAGGCCGATCGCGTCTGAAGTCTTTCAGGGGAGCGACCAGCCGAAGTGGCGAAGCAGCCGCAAGGTGGCGATGAGGGGAAGGCCGATGAGGGCGGTGGGGTCGTCGCTCGTCACCTTTTCCACCAGGGTGATGCCAAGTGCCTCGATCTTGGCGGCGCCGGCGCAGTCGAGTGGCCTCTCCCGCTCGACGTAGCGTTGGATCGCCTCGTCGCTCAAGTCGGCGCGAAAAGTCACCCATGTGGTCACCTCGTCGACGAGGCAGATTTTCCGCACGGTGTCGAAGACGGCAACGGCGGTAAAAAAGGCGACCGTTTGGCCGCGCATCCGCTGGAGTTGCGCAATCGCGCGGTCGACCGTCTGGGGCTTGCCGAACCGTTCGCCATCAAGTGCTGCCACCTGGTCACTGCCGATGATGAGGGCAGCGCCGTGCCACTGGGCTGCGGCGCTGCGCGCTTTCGCTTCAGCAAGACGCATCGCGAGCGCGCGCGGCTCTTCACCCGGCAAAGCGGTCTCGTCGGTCTCGGGAGAGAGGGTCGCAAAGTCGACGCCGAGGCGTTTGAGGAGCGCTGCCCGATAGGGGGAGGTCGAAGCCAGCACCAAGGAAGGAGTCGTCATCGCTCTGAAAGTTTTGACAAAAAGTGACAAACATTCTATCATTCCGCCCTTATGTCCGAAATGCCCAATCTTTTGACCCAGCTCTTCGATCCGGTCGCATTTGTCCGGGGAAAGACGGCGTGGTCTGGCACCGTAGCAGCGGGGGCTTTTGTCCGCGCAGCCGACCAGGTCGGCGATCCTTCGGCGACCCTGCGTTGGCAGGTCGATCCGGAACGCACGCCAGAAGGGCGGGTGGCGTCTCGCCTGCGCCTCGAAGGGGTGGTGCCGGTGGTTTGCCCCCACTGTTTGGCGCTTGCCGAGTGGCCGGTCGCGATCGATCGGCTGGTGGTCTGGTACCGCAGCGAAGCAGCGGTGCCGGAAGAAGAGCTCGAAGCGGAGGATTGGGATGCGCGCGTGATGGATGAACCCATTACGCTCTTGGAGCTGCTGGAAGAGGAGCTGTTGTTGGCATGGCCACAAGGTGCGGTGCACGAAGCGTGTTCGTTGCCGGGGCCGGTGCAAACGGGCGATCCTGCTTCCCCTTTTTCTGTGTTACTTCATTTGGAGCACTAAATCATGGCTGTTCAGCAGAATAAAAAGTCGCCGTCAAAACGCGGGATGCACCGCTCGCATGACCATCTCAAGAATCCGCCGATCGCGGTCGATCCTACCACCGGCGAAGTCCATCTGCGCCATCATGTGACGCCGAGTGGTTTTTATCGCGGCCGTAAAGTGATCGATACCGCTGGCGAATGAGCCCGGCACTCGCTGTCGACTGCATGGGCGGGGACCATGGGGTCTCCGTGACGCTGCCGGCAGTGGCATCGTTTCTGTCGCGGCGAACAGATGCTCGCGTGATTGCCGTTGGGCTTCCGGAGCAGGTGGCTCCTGAGGTTGAACGGCTCGCAGCCCGTTTCGGTGACCGGATCACGTTCGTTGCCGCTTCTCAGGTGGTCGCGATGGACGAAGCGCCGCAGTCGGCGCTGCGCGCCAAGCGCGACTCGTCGATGCGGCGGGCGATTGAGCTCGTCCGGGATGGCGAGGCGGTTGCCGCCGTCTCAGCGGGTAACACCGGCGCGTTGATGGCGATTGCCCGCTTTGTCCTCAAAACCTTGCCGGGGATCGACCGGCCCGCGATCGCCACTGTTCTTCCTGCCCGCAAAGGGCGGGTCTGGGTGCTTGACCTCGGAGCGAACGTCGACTGCACTGCGGAACATCTGTTGCAGTTCGGTGTGATGGGGGCGGCGCTCGTGCGCGCGGTCGAGGGGGTTGCTGAGCCGCGCGTCGGCATCCTCAACATCGGCGAGGAGGCGATCAAGGGCAACCAGGTGGTCCGGGAAGCGGTCGAGTTTCTCGCCGCTTCGCCCCTCAACTTCGTTGGTAATGTCGAGGATATCTACGCCGGTCACGCCGACGTGGTGGTCTGCGACGGTTTTGTCGGCAATGTCGCGTTGAAGACGACGGAAGGGCTCGCGCAGATGCTCGCGGCCTTCTTGCGCGAAGAGTTCACCCGAACGTGGTGGACCAAGGTCGCCGCAGTGGTGGCCTCGCCGGTGCTCAAGCGGTTCAAGGATCGGGTCGATCCCAGGCGCTACAATGGGGCGGTTCTCGTCGGTTTGCGCGGTGCCGTAGTCAAGAGCCACGGTGGCGTCGACGCTTACGCCTTTGGGTGGGCGTTGGAACGGGCGTGGGAGGCGGGCACCCATCGATTGGCCGATCGAGTTGCCGAGCAGCTGGCGGCGCTTCACGGTGACGCCGCCGAAGGGGAGTCCCAGCCGTCGGCCGCGGCAGCGCAGTGAAGGGGAAATCATGACCCGCTATTCTCGTCTCGTCGCGGTGGGGGGGTATCTTCCGGGCGCGCCAGTGACCAACGACGACCTCGTCGCCCGCGGGGTCGATACCTCAGACGAGTGGATCCGCACCCGTAGCGGCATCGAGACACGCCACTTTGCTGCCCCCCACGAGCAGACGAGCGATCTTGCCGTCGCGGCGGCGCAACGGGCGCTCGATCGCGCTGGCTGGCAGCCGAATGACGTCGATCTCATCGTGCTCGCGACCTCCACGCCGGACATGATCTTCCCGAGTACGGCGACGATCGTGCAGGATAAACTCGGTGTTACCAACGGATCCCCGGCGTTTGACGTCCAGGCGGTCTGTACCGGTTTCGTCTACGCATTGGCGCTCGCCGACCAGTTTATCCGCCTGGGGCAGGCGGAGCGGGCGCTGGTGATCGGGGCAGAGATCTTCTCCCGCATTCTCGACTGGAACGATCGCACCACCTGCGTCCTTTTTGGCGACGGTGCTGGAGCGGTACTCCTAGCGGCCGACGAGAGACCGGGGATTCTGGCGACGAAAATGCACGCCGATGGACGTTACCGCCACCTCCTCTGCGTTCCTGGCCAGACGGTAAACGGGCAAGTCACGGGCGACCCTTTTGTGCGGATGCAGGGGCAGGCGGTCTTCAAATTCGCCGTTCAGGCGCTTGCCGACGTCGCGCTCGAGGTGCTGACCGCGGCAGCGCTTCCTGCCACCGCGGTCGATTGGCTCGTGCCACATCAGGCGAACATCCGGATTTTGGAGGCGACCGCCAAGCGGCTGGCGATTCCGATGGAGCGGGTGGTGGCGTCGGTCCGGCGTCACGGCAACACCTCGGCCGCGTCGATTCCCCTGGCACTCGACGACGCGCTTCAGCGCGATCAGATCGCTCCGGGGCAAACGATACTGCTCGAAGGGATCGGCGGCGGCTTTACTTGGGGGGCGGCGCTGCTGCGTTGGTGAAAGGAATAAGGCGATGACGATGATCTTTGTCTTTCCCGGTCAGGGGTCGCAGAGTGTCGGCATGATGCGCGCCTATGCGGGGTTGCCGCAGATCGCGGAGACTTTTACTGAGGCGAGTGACGCCCTAGGCGAGGATCTGTGGAAACTCGTGGACACGGGGCCGGAGGAGGAGCTTGCCCGGACCCGCAATACCCAGCCGGTGATGTTGACCGCCGGGGTGGCTGTTTGGCGCGCGTGGAAAGCGCTGGGCGGGGGCGACCCGCAGCTCATGGCGGGCCACAGCCTTGGGGAGTACAGCGCGCTCGTTGCGGCCGATGCGCTGGCGTTTGCCGACGCGGTCCGGTTGGTGCGCTTGCGGGGCGAGGCGATGCAGGAGGCGGTGCCGGAGGGGGTCGGTGCGATGGCGGCAATTCTCGGGCTCGACGCGGCCACTGTGGCCGAGGTGTGCGCTGAGGTGGCCACCCCATCAACAGTGGTCGCTCCGGCGAACCTCAACGCACCGGGGCAGATCGTGATCGCCGGCCACCAGGAGGCCGTTCACCGCGCGATTGAAGCAGCCAAAGCTCGTGGGGCCAAACGGGCGGTACTCCTTCCGGTGAGCGCCCCATTTCACTGTGAGTTGATGCGCCCCGCAGCCGAACGGCTTGCCGCGGCGTTGCAGACGGTGACCGTTCGACCCCCGCGGATTCCGGTGATCCATAACGTCGACGTCTCGGTCCATACTGACCCTGAAGAGATTCGCGCGGCGCTCGTTGCCCAGGCCTATTCGCCGGTGCGCTGGATCGAAACGATTGAACGAGCGGCGGCAGAGGGGGTGACCCATGTCGTCGAATGTGGCCCTGGGAAGGTCTTGGCCGGGCTCACCAAACGGATCGTCAAATCGTTAGAGAGTGTCGCCCTTGCCGACGGGCAAGCGGTGCAGGCGCTCATCAGCCAGAGGAGCTCACAATGACCCACGCTTCGCCCCAGGGTGAGAACCTTGCAACGCAGGTGACGCAGCGCTTTCGCCTCGATGGACAGACGGCACTCGTGACCGGTGCCTCTCGCGGCATCGGCGCAACCGTTGCCGATTGGTTGGGTGCAGCAGGGGCCTACGTCATCGGTACCGCGACGAGTGAAGCAGGCGCGACGGCGATCACTGCCCGTTTCGTGGAGAAGGGGATCGCGGGCGAAGGGCGGGTCCTCGATGTCACCGATCGGGAGGCGTGCGAGGCGCTGATTCGCGCGATCGACCAGGTTCGGGGGGCGGTGACGATCCTCGTGAACAACGCAGGCATCACGAAGGATAACCTCGCGCTGAGGATGCGTGACGAGGAGTGGCAGGCGGTGATCGATACCAACCTCACCGCGGTCTTTCGTCTCTCTCGGCTTGTGCTCAAAGGGATGATGAAAGCGCGCTACGGGCGGATCATCAACATCACTTCGGTGATCGGCAGCATGGGGAACGCTGGCCAGGCAAACTACGCGGCGGCCAAAGCGGGCGTCGCGGGGATGAGCAGAGCACTTGCCCGCGAGGTGGGCAGCCGCAACATCACGGTCAATTGCGTCGCACCCGGCTTCATCGTCACCGACATGACCGCAGCGTTGCCTGAAGCGCAGCGCGAAGCACTGACCGCGAACATCGCCCTGGGACGCCTCGGCACGCCTGAGGAGGTTGCCGGCTGCGTCCTTTTTCTCGCGTCGCCTGCGGCCGCGTATGTCACCGGGGCGACACTCCACGTGAATGGCGGCATGTACATGGGGTAACGGCAACAAAAAGGCTTCATTTGGCATCGGCTTTGGTAGAATAATCCCGCTTTTCATCCCGTTCAAGGAGTCATCCGAAATGGAAAACATCGAGCAGATCGAGCAGCGTGTCAAGAAGGTTGTGGCCGAACAACTCGGCGTGAATGAGGCCGACATCAAGAACGAGTCGTCCTTTGTCGAGGATCTGGGGGCCGATTCGCTCGATACCGTAGAGCTCGTCATGGCACTGGAGGAGGAGTTCGAGTGCGAAATTCCTGACGAGGAGGCAGAGAAGATCACCACGGTGCAACAGGCGATCGATTACATCGTCGCGCACCTCAACAAATAACCGCTTCAACCAAAGGAGTTCTGGGATGCGTCGGCGCGTGGTCGTGACCGGCCTGGGGATTGTTTCTCCCGTAGGCAATACCGTCGAAGAGGCGTGGAAAAGCATCGTCGAAGGCCGTTCCGGTATCGGTCCGATCACCCGCTTCGATGCCAGCACCTTCCCGGTGCGCATCGCCGGTGAGGTGAAGGGTTTCGATATCACCCAATACCTCCCGAAAAAAGAGGCGCGGCGCATGGATCTCTTCATCCACTATGGGATGGCGGCAGGGATTCAGGCGGTTCGCGACGCGGGTCTGGAGATTACCGAGGCCAACGCCGAGCGGGTGGGCGTCAATATCGGTTCAGGGATCGGTGGGTTGCCGATGATCGAGGCGACTCACCACGATTTCTTGAATGGCGGTGCCCGCAAGATTTCGCCCTTTTTTATCCCGAGCTCGATCATCAACATGATTTCGGGCAACCTCTCGATTCTGCTCGGGGCGAAAGGCCCCAATCTTTCGGTGGTTTCGGCGTGTGCCACTGGCACCCATTCGATCGGCGAGTCGGCGCGACTGATTCAATACGGCGACGCCGATGTGATGATCGCAGGCGGCGCTGAATCGACCGTGACGCCCCTTGCGATTGGCGGGTTTGCTTCGGCCAAGGCGCTCTCGACCCGCAACGACGAACCGGAAAAGGCTTCCCGACCCTGGGACAAGGAGCGCGACGGTTTTGTCTTGGGCGAAGGGGCCGGGGTGGTGGTGCTCGAAGAGTATGAGCACGCCAAACGCCGTGGGGCGCGCATCTACGCCGAATTGGTGGGCTACGGAATGAGCGCCGACGCCTACCACATGACCGCGCCGTGTGAGGATGGTGACGGGGCGATGCGGTGTATGAGAAATGCGCTCAAAGACGCGCGACTCGACCCCGACGAGATCGATTACATCAACGCGCATGGCACTTCGACCCCTCTGGGCGACGTCGCGGAGACCCTTGCGGTGAAGCGGGCCTTTGGCGACCATGCCAAACGTCTGGTCATGAGTTCGACCAAGTCGATGACCGGGCACCTGCTTGGGGCTGCAGGGGGGGTTGAGGCGATCTTTACTGTACTGGCGCTCTTCCACCAGGTGGCACCGCCGACGATCAACCTCGATGAACCGGGCGAGGGGTGCGATCTCGACTACTGCCCCCACACGGCACGGGCGACGCGCATCCGCGCCGCACTCTCCAATTCGTTCGGCTTTGGCGGGACCAACGCAACCCTCGTCTTCAAACAGGTCTGAAGAGGCGGCGGCAAGCTCCCCCTCTTGGTGTGACGAGGGGCATGCGGGCGCGCTGCTGCTGCCACCTCCGCACCACACCTTGAGCGGGCTCCTGCTTCTTGAGGGCGCCATGGGTGTTGCCCTGGCGGTGCAACTCACGGGGAAGGTCGCGCTCCTCGCGTGGATGGCGCTTCTGATTGCCGTGTGGCTCACCTTCTCGCGGTGGCGCGCCGCGCGGCCGCTCCGTATCACCGATGACCGGGCGGAAGTGCTCGAGGTGAATAAGCGCCTCCCTTTGCGGGTGGTCTCAGTTGCGCGCTATGGGCCGTGGTGGGCGATCACCTTAAGGGGGTACCCGCGGCAGCGCCTCTTCTGGGTCGAAAGGTGGCGCTTGCCTGAGGAGGCCGACTGGCGTTTGGCGCTCCTTGCCGCGGGTTGGGCTCCCGCGCCGTCACCGCCGTCGTGACGGCCGCAGCACGGTATTTCGTGCCACCGGCAACGTCTCAGGGTAGTCGCGCGAGTAGTGGAGCCCTCGGCTCTCTTTTCGCCGCATCGCCGAGCGGACAATGAGCTCCGCAACGAGCACCAGATTACGCAGTTCGATGAGGTCGTTGTTCACGCGAAAGTGGGCGTAGAACTCGTCGATTTCGCGCTTCAATAACCGGATGCGGTGCATCGCGCGCAGGAGCCGCTTGTCGCTGCGCACGATTCCGACGTAATCCCACATGAAGCGGCGCAGTTCGTCCCAGTTGTGGGAGATCACCACCTCTTCGTCGGGGTCAGTGACCTGGCTCTCGTCCCACTCGGGAAGCGATTCGGCAATCGCGCGCGGTTGGGCGAGGATGTCGTTGGCCGCAGCTTCGCCAAAGACGACACATTCCAAGAGCGAATTGCTCGCCAGCCGATTGGCGCCGTGGAGCCCAGTGCAGGAGGTCTCCCCGACCGCGTAGAGGTTCGCGAGGTCGGTGCGGGCGCGCAGATCGACCACGACGCCACCGCAGGTGTAGTGGGCGGCAGGAACGACCGGGATCGGTTCGCGGGTGATGTCGATTCCAAGCTCGAGACAGCGGCGATAGATCGTCGGAAAGTGGTCCTGGATCCACGCGGCGGGTTTGTGGCTGATGTCGAGGTAGACGCAGTCGAGCCCGTGCTTTTTCATCTCAAAGTCGATCGCCCGTGCGACGATGTCGCGTGGCGCCAGTTCCGCTCGCGGGTCGTGGCGCGGCATGAACCGCTCGCCGTTGGGAAGTTTCAAAATCCCCCCTTCGCCCCGCACCGCTTCGCTGATCAAAAACGATTTCTCGTGCGGATGGTAGAGACAGGTGGGGTGAAACTGGATGAACTCCATGTTGGCGACGCGGCACCCCGCGCGCCACGCCATCGCAATCCCGTCACCCGTGGCGATGTCGGGATTGGTCGAGTAGAGGTAGACTTTACCTGCACCACCGGTGGCCAACACCGTTTGTGCTGCAGCGACCGTCTTGACGGTGCCGCTTTCCCGGTCGAAGAGGTAGGCACCGACGCAGCCCCGCTCCGGGGCGCCGATCCGTGCTCCGGTGATGAGATCGAGCGCGAGGTGGTTCTCCCAGATGGTGATCTGCGGATGGGCGCGGACTTTCGCCGTCAGTGTCTCCTGAACCGCTGCACCCGTTGCGTCGGCGGAGTGGTAGATACGGCGTTCCGAGTGGCCTCCTTCCCGGGTCAGGTGGTAGCGGCCTTGGTCGTCGCGCGTAAACGGAACCCCTTGGGCGATCAGCCATTCAATCGCACGCTGACCATTTTCGACGACGAAGCGGACTGTCTTTTCGTTACAGAGCCCCGCGCCAGCGATCAGGGTGTCGGCGACGTGCGATGCGATCCCTTCGGGCGTATGGAGCGCCGCAGCGATCCCCCCTTGCGCCCACTGAGTGGCCGTGTCGGTGAGCGAGCGTTTCGCCACGAGCAGCACCCGGCAGTGGTCGGCCAGGCGCAGTGCGACCGACTGGCCGGCAAGGCCCGAGCCGATCACCAGGACGTCAAAGCGATGGACAGCCACAAAACTTCCTTACTGCCTCCGATGGAGTGATCGTAGCATATTCCGGAACCATTTTCCTTTTTGCCAGTCCCAGGAAAGGGTGCGTATAATGTGCGCATGACAGCCGAGAGCCCCAACCGATCCGGCGGGAGCGCACCGCGAACGCTCACCGACGCAGCGCTCGTTGCCCGCGTGCAGGCGGGTGACCGTGCTGCATTTGGACTACTCGTCGAAAAGTATCGTCGCCGGGTCGAGCGGCTGATCGGTCGCTTGGTGCGCGATGCCGCGGAGGTGGAGGATTTGGCGCAAGAGGCGTTTATCAAAGCCTACCGTGCGATCGATTCCTTCCGCGGCGAGAGTGCGTTCTACACCTGGCTCTACCGTATCGCGCTCAACACCGCGAAGAACCATCTGATGAGCGCGAAGCGGGAAGTGGCGACAACGAGCGCGACTGCGGAGAACGATGAGGGCGAGTCGGTTGATCTCCTCGAGGGGCAGGGGAGCGACGAGACCCCCGAGCGGTTGCTCCTCACGCAGGAGATCGCACGAACGGTCGAGGCGGCGATGGCGGAACTTCCTGAAGAGCTGCGCACCGCGATTCAGTTGCGTGAGCTCGATGGTTTGAGTTATGAGGAGATTGCCGAAACGATGGGGTGCCCGATTGGGACGGTGCGGTCGCGGATTTTTCGCGCGCGCGAAGCGATCGCCCGGCGGTTGCGGCCGCTACTGGAGACGCCGCCCGATCGGCGGTGGTAAGGATAACGACAAATAGACGAGGTGACCGATGGACCGAGGCGAAATGCGGCTTGAGGCATTATCGGCGTGGTACGACGACGAACCGTTACCTGACGAATCCTTCGCCGATCTCGAGATCGATGAGGTTGTCCATGACGCTGCGGCGCGAGAGGCGTGTGCCACTTTCGCAGTGATCGGGGCGGCGCTTCGTGGCGAACCGCTCTCTCACCCGAAGGATGGTTTCGTCGATACCGTGCTCGCGCGCATCGCTACGGTCGAAAAGGATCGGGCCGGCGTGACGCAGCCACCTGCTGAGGCGCTCACGGCTTTGCCGCCTGCACCACCCATGACGCAGCCGGCGCGCAATGACGCCCGCTGGAGTTGGGGGGCTGTGGCTGCCGCAGTGGTCGCAGCAGTCGTCATTGCGCTGTTGGCGTTGCCTGTTCCAGAAGGGAAAGGAGGGGTAGTGCCGGGAGTGGCACAGCGGTCGCCCCTCTTTGGTGGGCCCGCTGGACCCCTCGCCGTCTCTGGGCGTGCCCCCTCCTCTCTGTCGCATGATAGCGGCGGGGCAATCACCCGGGTGGCTGTTTCGCACTCCCCTTACTATATCCTTGCCCACAGTCCCACGCAACCGGTAGGCGGCTGGCCGTATCGGGCCGAATCGTCCGCTGCTCCCCTCACGGCGCGCAGTAACCGGTGATGGTCAGAAGCGCAATCAACCTTGTGCGTCAGGTCAGGTGCTTTGCTGCGCTGCTGCTTCTGGTGAGCGGCGTCGCGAGCGGCGGGGCGCCGGATGCGCACGCTTCACCCCCCCCTCAACCCCACTTTTCCGGCGTGGCGGTGTGGGAGCGGGGAGAGACGGCGACGGTTGTGCGCATCGATTCGGGGGTCACCCCCTTTGGTCCCTACCGCTTGGTGACGGTCGAAGCGGTGAATGGCCGCGCGACGCTCTGCTGGCAGGGGCGCTGTCGCACCGATTTGCCGCTCGATGGGGTCGTCCTCGAAGAGGATTGGGGGAGCTACCCCCCGAGCGTCCCCTCATGGACGCAGCCATTGGAGCGAATCGCTGCCCACTACCGCGTCGAACCGCTTCCCGAGAAGAGGTGGCAGGGGATTCCGGCTGAAGGGTGGTTCCTCGTTCCCCGTGACCCGTGGCGTTTTCCGCAACGGTGGTGGATTGCGGCGGGAACGGGGGTGACCCTCGAACGGGAGATTTTTGACGAAGCGATGACGCGGCTGGAGCGCTTTGCCTTTGTCCGCTTCACCCCGAGAGCGCAGGCCGATTTTGCCGAGGTACGCAGCAGATGGTCGGCGTTGGGGCGGAAAAGGCGCGTCGATTTCCGCCTTCATCCGGTCGCCGCAGAGGCGATGCCGTGGCGTCTGACCGATCTCCCTCCGGGTTTTACGCTGGTTACCTCGGGCTGGCGCGACGGGCCTTCGGGGGCGAAGGTATGGCAGTGGTTGCTCAGCGACGGGGTGGCCTCGGTTTCGCTCTTTGCCGAAGCGCTCTCCGACTCCCTCCCGGGGGGGTCCGATTCTCCGTCGTCTGCAGAGGACGGTGGGCGTGAAGGTGAACAGCGGTGGGGGGCGACGGGGGTCGTTCGCGCGCAGCGGGGTCAATGGCTGCAAACTGCGGTGGGTGAGGTGCCGTGGGTGACCCTGCGGCGGCTGCTCCACGGGCTTGTGCCGACCGATGGGGTCCAAGAGGGGGCGACGCGGTGAGCGTGGTGCGGGATGACGCGCACGCCGCGCGCTGCTTTTCCGATGAGCGGGTCGCTGCGGTGGTGCTTGCGGTCGAGGAGAGCGGGGCGTGGCTCGAAATAACCGAGCGGCGAGGTGGCTGTGGCCGTTGCGCCGAACCGGGAGGGTGCGGTGGCGTGGCGCTCGTCCATTGGCAGGAGGGGAGACGCTTCTGGTTCCCCCGATCGCAGTGGGGGTGCTCGCTCTCGCCCGGGCAGCCGGTGTGGGTGGTTACCGAATCCCGAGCGCCGCTCCAAGCGGCGTGGGGAATCTATGGCTGGCCGCTTCTTCTCGCGCTCGTTGCGGCGTGGGTGGGGCAGACGGCGGCTGCAGCCACCCTCGGGGGCGGCTTTGCTGACGCGGTGGCTCTTCTCCTCTTTGCGGTAGCGTTAGCCGGGGCATGGCGGCGGGCGGCCCGGCGCATCCGCGCGGTGGTGCGGGTCGATCCCCGCTGAAGTGGTCGCGATTCCGGTACAATAGCGCCTTCCCCTTGGCCACTGTGGCCTTTTTCTGCTCACCATGGACCATATCCGCAACTTTTCGATCATCGCCCATATCGACCATGGGAAGTCGACCCTTGCCGACCGCCTGATTCAGTTTTGCGGCGGGCTTGAGGCGCGCGAGATGCAAGACCGGGTGCTCGACTCGATGGATCTCGAGCGGGAACGCGGGATCACGATCAAGGCGCAGACCGCAACCCTCTCCTATCGGGCAAAAGACGGGAAGGTCTATGAGCTGAACCTCATCGACACTCCGGGGCACGTCGACTTCTCGTACGAAGTGAGCCGCTCGCTTTCGGCGTGCGAAGGGGCGCTGCTGGTGGTCGATGCCTCCCAGGGGGTCGAGGCCCAGACGGTAGCCAACTGTTACCTGGCGATCGACCTCGGCGTCGAGGTGGTGCCGGTGGTGAACAAGATCGATCTTCCTCAGGCGGAACCGGAGCGGGTGAAAGAGGAGATCGAAGAGGTGATCGGTATCCCCGCTGGTGACGCGATTGCCGCCTCCGCGAAGAACGGTGTGGGGATCGAGGAGATTCTCGAAGCGGTCGTTGCGAAAGTTCCTCCGCCGCGCGGCAATCCCGACGCTCCCCCCCGCGCACTCGTCGTCGATTCGTGGTTTGACAACTACGTCGGGGTGGTGATGCTCGTGCGGGTGGTCGACGGGCGGCTCGCGCGCGGCGACGCGATCCGGTTGATGGCTACCGGCGCGGAGCACCGCATCGACAGCGTTGGCGTCTTTACCCCCAAAGCGGTCGAGCGGGAGAGCCTCGAGTGTGGCGAAGTCGGGTATGTGATCGCCGGCGTGAAGCTCCTCTCCGAGGCGAAAGTGGGGGATACGATCACGTCGGCGGTGCAGCCGGCGGCGGAGCCCCTCCCTGGCTTTCGCGAGATCAAACCGCAGGTCTTTGCCGGACTCTATCCGGTGGAGTCGAGCGAGTATGATCAGCTGCGCGAGGCGCTCGAAAAACTGAAACTCAACGACGCGGCGCTTCAGTTTGAGCCCGAAACCTCTCAGGCGCTCGGCTTTGGTTTCCGCTGTGGTTTTCTCGGGCTCCTGCACATGGAGATCGTCCAGGAGCGGCTCGAACGCGAGTTCGATCAAGAGATCATCACCACCGCGCCGTCGGTCGTCTATGAGGTGGTGACGCGCAAAGGGGAGGTCTTTCGCGTCGAAAATCCGGCGAAGTTACCCGATCCGGGGCAGATCGAAGAGATTCGTGAGCCGATCATCTCTGCCACCATCTTCGTACCCCAGGACTATCTCGGACCCGTGCTCACCCTCTGCAATCAGAAGCGGGGGATCCAGCAAGACCTGCGCTACCACGGTCGGCAGGTCGAAGTGCGGTTTGATCTACCGCTCAACGAGGTGGTGCTCGATTTCTTCGACAAGTTGAAGTCGGTGTCGCGCGGGTACGCGTCGCTCGATTACGAGTTCAAGGAGTACCGTGCGGCTGACCTCGTCAAACTCGATATTCTGGTCAATGGCGAGCGGGTCGATGCCCTGTCGCTGATCGTTCATCGCAGCATGGCGCAGCAGCGGGGGCGGGAGCTTGCGGTGAAGTTACGGCAACTGATTCCGCGGCAGATGTTCGACGTACCGATTCAAGCCGCGATTGGCTCCCACATCATCGCGCGGGAGACGATCAAGGCGTTGCGTAAAAACGTGTTGGCGAAGTGCTATGGGGGCGATGTGACCCGCAAGAAGAAGCTGCTGGAGAAGCAAAAGGCAGGTAAAAAGCGGATGAAACAGGTGGGCAGCGTCGAAATCCCGCAGGAGGCGTTCCTCGCGGTATTGCGGACCGATGAAGCGTGAGCGGCGATGGATTTTGAGCTGATTCTCTTCTTATTGACGCTGGTCACAGGAATTTTGTGGGGCTTTGACCGCTTCTACGCGCGACGGCGGCGTGCGCCCGATGCGCCCGATCCGTGGTGGGTCGACTACGGGGCGAGCTTCTTTGGTGTCTTCTTGGCGGTCTTCCTGTTGCGCTCCTTTGTCGTCGAGCCCTTCAAGATCCCGTCAGGGTCGATGATTCCGACCCTTTTGCCGGGTGACTTCATCTTGGTGAACAAGTTTGCCTACGGGATTCGCCTGCCGGTGGTGAAAAAGAAGGTGGTCGAGACCGGTTCCCCGCAGCGGGGTGACGTGGTGGTCTTTCGCTATCCGGTCGATCCGTCGCTCGACTACATCAAACGGGTGGTGGGGCTTCCGGGCGACTACGTCGAGTACATCGACAAGCGGCTGCGGATCAACGGAACCACCGTGCCGCTCGAGCGGTTGCCCGATTATTTGATGCCCGATCGACGCGACTACCGGGTTCAATGGCTTGAGAAGCTCGGGGATCGGGACCACACGATCATTTGGGACGACAACGCTCCGCCCTACGTCACCCATCGGGTCGATTTCCCCTACCGCGAACTCTGTACCTACCACCGCCGCGGGTTTAGCTGTTCCGTCCCCGAAGGACACTACCTCGTTTTGGGGGACAACCGCGACGGCAGCAGCGATTCGCGCGTCTGGGGTTTCGTTCCGGATGAAAATCTGGTGGGGAAGGCGTTTCTGATCTGGTTCCACTTCGGTGATCTATCGCGGATCGGGAGCTTCAAGTAGGAGGAGCACGATGGGCAGCACCAAGCAAGCAGGGCTAGGGGTGAGCCGGAGGTCTGCGCGGGGTTTTTCCCTTCTCGCAGTCCTTTTCTGGGGGGCGATTGCCGGGGTGGTGATCATTTTGGCGATGCGCATCGTCCCTTTTTACACCGAGTATGGGGCGATCCGGCGGGCGGTGACCGCGGCAGCAGCCGAGGGTGAACCACAAGCGATTCGTCAGGCGTTTGATCGCCGGGCGAGCGCCGACTACATTACCTCGGTCTCGGCGCGCGACCTCGAAATTCGCAAGAACGCTGAGGGGGGCTACACCGTGCGAGTCGCTTACGAAAAAGTGCTGCCGCTCATTGCCAACGTGAGTCTGCTCTTCACCTTTGAAGCCAGCGCCCCCCGATGAGTCGCAGCGATTTCGTCGCCACCCTCCACCAGGTGGAGCAGGCGTTTGCCCACCGCTTCACGCAACCGGCGTTGGTCCGGCAGGCGCTCACCCACCGTTCGGCGGGTGAGCCGCACAATGAGCGGTTGGAGTTTTTGGGCGACGCCGTGCTCGGCGGGGCGGTTGCGGCGCTCCTCTACCGCCGTTTCCCTGCAGCGAGTGAAGGGGATCTGTCGCGCGCCCGCGCTCGTCTCGTGCGGCAGGAGACGTTGGCGAGCCTTGCGGAACGGCTCGGACTTCCCGACTGGCTGATTCTCGGCGAGGGGGAACGGCGGGGCGCAGGGCATCGCCGGCCGTCGATCCTTTCTGACGCCTTCGAAGCGCTCGTCGGGGCGCTATTTCTCGACGCAGGGTTTGAGGCTGTCGCGACGCGCGTCGAAGCGTGGTTTGGCGAGGAGCTCAACCAGATCGGCGACCTTGCGACGCTCAAAGATCCCAAAACGGCGCTCCAAGAGTGGCTTCAGGCGCGCCACCTGCCGCCACCGCGGTACGATCTTCTCGAGGCCAAGGGGCCGGCGCATGCGCAGCACTTCCGCGTCCGCGTGGTGAGTGACGCGCTCAATGTCAGCGCCGAAGGGGAAGGGGGGAGTCGCCGCCGTGCCGAGCAGGCCGCTGCGGCGATTCTGCTCGACGGATTACGCGCGACGAGCGAAGGAGCATCATGATGAATGGGCCACAGCAGACCGCTTCTGGCGAAGCGCAGCCCTATCGCGCCGGTTTTGTTGCGGTCGTCGGGCGTCCCAATGTCGGCAAATCGACGCTCACGAACGCCCTGGTGGGTGCCAAAGTGAGCATCGTATCCAAAAAACAGCAGACGACGCGCCACCGCGTCCACGGGATCGTCACCACCGACGAGGGGCAGATCGTCCTCGTCGACACACCGGGGTTTCAGACACGCCACAAGCGGCTGCTCAACCACGCGATGAATCGCGTTGTCACCCAGGCGCTTGCCGACGTCGACCTTGTGCTTTTCGTCATCGAAGCGGGGAAGTGGACCGCCGACGATCAGCGGGTGCTGCGGCTCCTGCCCGCAACGACGCCCGTTTTTCTCGTCATCAACAAAGTCGATCGCCTGCCACGGAAAGAGCTGCTGCTCCCCTTTATCGCTGAGCGATCCCGCGATTTCCCCTATGCCGAGATCGTTCCCATCTCAGCGGAAAAGAACCGCAACCTCGACGACCTCGTGCGCACGATCCTCCGCTACCTGCCGGAATCGGAACCGATCTTTCCTCTTGACGCGATCACCGACCGCAGTGAGCGCTTCCTTGCTGCCGAATATCTACGTGAGAAGCTCTTTCGCTTCCTCGGCGACGAGCTCCCCTACGGGATCGCCGTGGAGATTCGCCGCTTTGAGGAGGAGGGGCGGCTGCGGCGGATCTGGGCCGAAATTATCGTCGAACGGGAGGCGCATAAGCCGATCGTGATCGGCGAAGGGGGGGAGCGGATCAAGCGGATTGCGTCAGAGGCGCGCAAAGAGCTTGAGGAGCTCCTCGACGCGTCGGTCTATCTCGACGTCTGGGTCAAAGTGCGTGGGGGGTGGGCGGATGACCCTCGGGCGTTGCGTGAATTAGGGTTAGACGGGTAACGGCACACGGACGATGGGTGGCGAGCGGCGCAGTGGCAGCAGTCGCGGGTATGTGCTCCACAGCGAGCCGTGGCGGGAGACGAGCCTTAGGATTGACGCTTGGACGCGCGACCATGGCCGGTTGTGGCTCGTCGCAAAGGGGGCGAAACGGCCCCATTCGATGCTCCGTTCAGTCCTTCTCCCGTTCCAACCGCTCATGCTCCGCTGGTCGGGGCGGGGTGAGGTGTTGACCCTGACGGCCGCCGAGTGGCTCGGTGGGGTGGCGCCGATCGTGGGCGACGCTCTCTGGTGCGGTTACTACCTCAACGAGCTGGTGTTGCGCCTTGCGCCGCGCGAGGTTCCCCACCCGGAGTGGTTCGACGCCTACGATCAGGCGATCGCAGCGCTCGCGTCGGGAGCAGCACCGGCACCGGTTCTGCGTGCATTTGAATGGGCGTCGCTCAAGGCGACAGGTCACGCGCCTCATTGGCCTGAGCAGGGTCCAGTGGGCGTTGCGGTCTCCGCCGAGGCTTTTGCGGCACTCGAGCGGGGCGAATGGGGGGCGCCGATCGTCGCCCGGGAGATCAAACCATGGTTGCGGGCGCTGATCGACCACTGTCTGGAGGGGCAGCCGCTGCGCACGCGCGCCTTTATGCGGGAATGGCTGAAGAACGGAAAGGGGTAAACAATGGCCGAGTTGGGCGTCAATATCGATCATGTCGCCACGGTGCGGCAAGCGCGTCGAACTTACGAGCCCGATCCTGTCTGGGCAGCAGCGGTGGCGCAACTGGCGGGTGCCGACGTGATCACCGTCCATCTGCGGGAAGACCGCCGCCACATCCAGGATCGCGACGTTTGGCAACTGCGTGAGGTGGTCCACGTTCGGCTCAACCTTGAAATGGCGGCGACCGACGAGATGGTTGCGATCGCTTGCCGCTTGCGTCCCGAGATGGTGACACTGGTGCCGGAGGGGCGGCAAGAGATCACGACGGAAGGGGGGCTCAACGTCGTTGCCGAGCAGAAGCGCTTGACGGAGGTGGTCGCGCGTCTCACCGAGGCTGGTATCCGGGTGAGCCTCTTCATCGACCCCGATCTCCAGCAGATCGAAGCGGCGGCGGCAGTGGGGGCGACCGTCTGCGAGCTCCATACCGGCCCCTATGCGCACGCCTTCTGGGCGCATGGCCGTCGTGCCGACCACCCCGCGACCCAAAGGGAGCTCGCGCTCCTTGCGCAGGCAGGCGAGGCGATTCGCGCTGCCGGGATGCAGTTCAACGCCGGGCACGCGCTCAACTACGCGAATGTCGCGCCGGTCGCGATGCTTCCGGGACTTGCGGAACTCCATATCGGTCACGCGATCGTCAGCCGTGCCCTCTTTGTCGGTCTCGAGCAAGCGGTGCGCGAAATGAAGGCGCTCATCACGTCGCCGCTGCTGCGCGGCGACGGGGGTGTTGGTGCGGTAGCCCGATGATCTTGGGTGTCGGGGTCGATCTCGTCGCGATCGCGCGTGTCGCCCGGTTGTGGCAACGCCACGGTCGCCGCTTCGCCGCGCGGATTCTGACTGACGGCGAAGCCGAGGAGCTTGCCACGCGGCTTGCGGGGTGTGCTGACGAGGCGGCTGAGCAGATCGCGAGCCGCTTTCTCGCGAAGCGGTTTGCCGCGAAAGAGGCGTTTGCGAAGGCTTGGGGGACGGGGATCGGTGCCGCGCTCTCGTTTCACGACCTCGCCGTGACCCACGACGAACGCGGCCGCCCCGAGTGGCGCTTTGCTGAGCGCTTCGCGGAGCGTTTTGCGGCGCGTGGCGCGGTGCGGGCGCACCTTTCGCTGAGCGACGAACTCAACCATGCGCTCGCCTTCGTCGTGATCGAAGGAGTGAGCCGTGGGTAACCGAAGGGAGATTGTCATCCTCCGACCGCGCTGGTGGATCGGCGTCGAGGGGACGACGCTCACTGCTGCCGACCGCGAGCGGCTCCACCACCCTGCGGTCGGCGGTGTGGTCCTCTTCTCCCGCAACGGCCAGACAGGGGCGGAAGTGGTTGCGCTCACCGCGGAGATCCGGTTGCTGCGCGACGACCTGGTGATCGCCGTCGACCACGAAGGGGGGCGGGTGCAACGTTTTCGCGGCGAGGGGTTCACTGCGTTGCCGGCGATGCGCACGCTGGGGGAGCGTTGGGCGCTCGACCCTGAGCAAGCGGTGATTGAGGCGCGCCACTGGGGCGAATTGGCCGGACGGGAGCTCGCCCGGTACGGCATCGACGTCGATTTTGCCCCGGTCGTCGACCTCGATGATGGCCGCTCCCGCGTGATCGGCGACCGGGCCTTTGCCGCTGATCCGACGGTGGTCACGTCGCTCGCGCTTGCTTTTGCCGAGGGGTTGCTCGCCACGGGCGTGATTCCCGTCTTCAAACACTTCCCCGGCCACGGCGGGGTGGTCGAGGACTCCCACGAGACGCTCCCCTCGGACCCCCGGGCGTGGCCAGCGCTTGCCAACGATCTTCGTCCCTACGCGGCGCTGGTGGAACGGATGAGCACCAGCGCTTGGCCCCCGTGCGGGGTGATGGCGGCGCTCGTCCGTTTTCCCGCGTGTGACGATGCGCCCGCGGCCTTTTCCCCTTTTTGGCTTCAGGAGGTTTTGCGCCGGCGGCTTGGCTTTACCGGCTGGATCGTCTCGGACGACCTCGGGATGGCTGCCGCGCGCTGGGCAGGCGAAGGGCTGAGCGACCGCGGGCGCGCCTTCTTCGCAGCGGGCGGGGACGTGGCGCTCGCGTGCAACGATTTTACGGCGATCGACACGCTCCTTGCGGAGTGGTAAGCGATGGGCGAGCCGTTTGACGCGAAGCGTTTTCTCGCCACCGCTCCCGAAGCACCGGGTGTCTACCGTATGTTCGACGCCGCGGGGCAGGTGTTGTACGTTGGCAAAGCGAAGAACCTCAAAAAGCGCCTTGCGAGCTACTTCCGCGCCGATCTGCCCAGTCCGCGGATTGCCCAGATGGTGGCGCGGATCGCCGCGATCGAATTCTCAGTGGTGCGCAGCGAAGCCGAAGCGCTGATCCTTGAGAACCACCTCATCAAGACACTGCAACCGAAGTACAACATCCTCTTTCGTGACGACAAGAGTTACCCTTACCTGCGGATCAGCAGCGGGCCGTTCCCCGGAATTTACTACTACCGTGGCCCCCTCAAGGCGGGGGAGCGCTACTTCGGCCCCTACCCCAACGCCGTCTCGGCGCGCGAAAGCATCCAGTGGATCCAGAAGATTTTTCAACTGCGCACCTGCGAAGAGACTGTCTTTGCCCATCGCACGCGCCCCTGTCTGCTCCATCAGATTCGCCGCTGCACCGCACCGTGCGTCGGGCGCGTGAGTGCCGAGGAGTACAGCGAACAGGTTCGGGCGGCGGTCCAGTTTCTCTCGGGGAAGAGCTCCGAGCTGATCGCCGAGCTGACTGACGCGATGCAGGCGGCGAGTGACGCGTGGGCGTTTGAGCGGGCTGCGCAGCTCCGTGACCGCATCCGCCAGCTGCAGCAGCTGCGCGAGGCTCAGGCGATCGATAGCCGGCGTGACGAGCAGGTCGATATCTTCGTCGCGGTGATCGAGCAGGGCGTGGCGGCAGTGGCGTGGGGGGCGGTGCGCGGCGGACACCACCTGGGGGACCGCACATTCTTTCTCGAAACCAACGGCGCAGATGAAGCGGCTCCCCCCGAAGATCTCCTTGCGGCGTTCATCGAACGCCACTACACCGATCAGCCGCTTCCGGAGCGGATCATTGTCTCGCCCGCTGATCCCGAATGGCTCCTTTGGATGCGCGAGACGCTCGCAGCAGCAACGGGCGGGCAAACCGTCGCCGTCGTTGCGGCAAAAAGTGAGATCGAACGGGCGTGGGTCGCGATGGCGCTCGAGAACGCCCGCGTTGCGCTCGCGGCACGGCAGGCTGACGCGCGGCGGCAAGGGGCAGCGGCCGAGCGGTTGTGGCACGAACTTGCCGGGTGGGTGCTGCTCGAGCGGCCTCCTGAGTGGATCGAAGCGTTCGACGTCAGCCACCACGCTGGCGAGGCAGCGATGGCGAGCTGCGTCGTCTGGCGTGACGGCACCATGCAACCCAAACACTACCGCCGCTTTGCGCTCCGTGGCATCACCCCGGGCGACGACTACGCGGCGATCGCGCAGGCGGTTCATCGCCGCTACGCACGGCTCCTTGCCGATGGGGCGTCGTTGCCCGATCTCATCCTCATCGACGGAGGGATCGGTCAGGTGCGGGCGGCGGCAGAAGCGCTCGCGGACCTGGGCGTCGGCAGCGACCGGTTGGTGGGCGTTGCCAAAGGTCCGGAGCGGCGCGCGGGAGAGGAGCGGCTGGTCCGCGCCGACGGTGCGGAGCGGACCCTTCCGGCAACGAGCGCGGCGCTCCACCTCATTCAACAGATTCGCGACGAAGCGCACCGTTTTGCCCTAACCGGCAGCCGCGCGCGTAGGGCGCCGGCGCGCTCGCGCACGCGGCTCGAGGAGATCCCCGGGATTGGACCGAAGCGCCGCCGTGCGCTTCTTGCCGCATTTGGCAGCCTTGAAGGGGTCCGTTCGGCACCGTTCGATGCCCTCTTGCGGGTCCCGGGGATCGATCGCAAGATCGCGACGATCCTCTATAATGCCCTCCACGGGGAGGCTGCACCGCACAAGGAGGGTCAGTGATCGCAACAGAGCTCCTGTGGTGGCATTGGGTTGTCGCCGGGTTGATGCTGATGGCGCTGGAACTCGTTGTGCCGTCGTTCGTCATCATCTGGTTCGGCGTTGCGGGGGTCGTGGTGGGTGTGGCGCTCCTTGTGGTGCCGCTTTCGCTGACCGGGCAGCTGGCGCTCTGGCTCGCCGTCGCGGTGTTTCTCCTCGTCCTCTGGTTTCGCGTCTGGCGCCCCCATGAGCATCGGACAGCGGCCGATACGGTGACTGATGCGCAGAGCATCGTTGGTGAGGTGGGACTCTTGACCCGGCCCGTTGCCCCCTTTCAACGGGGAGAGGTTTTGCTCCAAAAACCGGTCTTGGGGAGTGACCGTTGGCCCTGTCGCGCGGAGACGACGATCGCTGCAGGGGAACGGGTTCAAGTCGTGGCGGTCGAGGGGGGCGAACTTCTGGTAGCCTCCCTTCGCCCGCGCAACAAGGAGGTGTGCGATGAACGCTGAACTGGTCGTCCTGATTGTTCTCATCCTCTTTGTCGTCGTAACCCTGGCCAAAGGGATCCGCACCGTGCCGCAAGGAGAGGAGTGGATCGTCGAGCGGCTCGGAAAGTACCTCAAGACCCTGCGGCCGGGGCTCAACTTCATCATCCCGTACCTCGATTCCGTCGCCTACCGGTTGGTGACCAAAGACATCATCCTCGACGTGCAGGAGCAGGAGGTGATCACGCGGGACAACGCCGTGATCCGCACCAACGCAATCGCCTTCATCAAAGTGACCGACCCGGTGCGCGCCGCTTACGGTGTGGTCGATTTTATGGACGCGATCCGCAACCTCGTGATGACCACCTTGCGGTCGATCATCGGCGAGATGACGCTTGATGAGGCGCTCTCCAGCCGCGAGCAGATCAAGGTACGGTTGCGCGAATCGATCGCCGATGATGCGGTCGACTGGGGGGTGACGGTGAAGACCGTCGAAATCCAGGACATCAACCCGTCGCCCTCGATGCAACAGGCGATGGAGATGCAGGCGGCTGCAGAGCGCGAACGGAAAGCGACGGTGACGCGTGCAGAAGGGGCGAAACAGGCAGCGATTCTGGAAGCAGAGGCGCGGCTCGAGGCGGCGAAGCGCGACGCGCAGGCGCAAGTGACCCTTGCCGCTGCGTCAGCCGAGGCAATCCGGCGGGTTGCCGAGGCGGCGGCCAACGACACCGCGATCCGTTATCTCCTTGGGGAAAAATATATCTCCGCCCTTGCCCAAGTCGCCAACTCCGGCAACGCCAAGATCTTGGTATTGCCGGGTGACCTGCACGAGGCGGTTCGGGGGCTTTTCGGTCGGTCCGGACAGTCGGTCCAGCGGTAGCAGGTGGATTCGATGCGGTGGAATTGGCCCAACGCGCTGACCAGTTTGCGAATCGCTGCGATACCGCTCGTCGTTCTCCTCTTCTATCTTCCCGCGGGCTGGATTGAAACGCAACGGGCGAATCTCCTCGCGACGGTGCTCTTCGTTGCCGCGAGCGTCACCGACTGGCTCGACGGTTTTCTCGCGCGGCGTCTGCAGCAGCAGTCGGCGTTTGGTGCCTTTCTCGACCCGGTTGCCGACAAGCTGATGGTCGCGGCAACGCTCGTCGTGCTCGTCGACCTCGATCGGGCGCACGCCGTCGCTGCGCTCATCATCATTGGGCGCGAAATCACCGTCTCGGCACTCCGCGAGTGGATGGCGCTGGTCGGTGAATCGCGAACCGTTGCAGTCGCGTTTGTCGGGAAGCTCAAAACGGCGACGCAGATGACCGCGATTCCTTTCCTCCTCTACGCCGATCCGGTGGGTCCTTTTCATCCCCTTCCTTGGGGGCAAGGGCTTTTGTGGGTCGCCGCGCTTCTAACGATCGTTTCGATGGTCCACTATCTGCGCTCCGCGTGGCCAGTCTTGCGCGACAAAGGCTGATCCGGTAAAATGGCCGGTTCCTTGCCTTACCCTCTTTGGGGAGGCTGTGGTTGTTCACATCCAGAAGGAGTTTACATGCGTCACTACGAAATCGTCTTCATGGTCCATCCCGACCAGTCGGAAAACGTTCCCGTGATGGTCGAACGGTACCGCAAACTGATTACCGAGCGCGGCGGCAAGATCTACCGTCTCGAAGACTGGGGCCGCAAGCATCTCGCCTATCAGATTCAAAAGATCCACAAGGCGCACTACATCTTGATGAATATCGAGTGCGACCTCGAAACGCTGCAAGAGCTCGAAACCGCCTTCCGCTTCAACGACGCAATCCTCCGTCACCTCACCATCCGCATGGAAGGCCCTGTCACCGAGCCCTCGGTGATGATGAAGGGGGAAAAAGCGCGGTCACTTCTTGACCCCAGCACCACTGCCGGGGCAGAACAGGTGGTGGCACCGGCGACGGCAGAGGAGTAAGCCGTTTGTGGAGCGGAAGCTCAACCGCTTTCACCTCTCATTCGCGGTCACGGCGCGGGATGTGTTGCGTTACACCCCAGCAGGGCTCGCGGTGAGTGAGGGAGAGGGTTGGCACTGCTCCAGACAGCAGGAGGCGGGCGGTACGCGGGAAACCGATTTCCGATTCCGCTGGATTGCGATGGGGGAAACGGCTCGCGCAATGGATGCGCTTCCTTTAGGGGTTGAGATCGACGCCGAAGGTTTTGTTGCCGCGCGGCGCAAAGGGGGGCAGCAGTTGCGGTTTCATCTCGTCGCAGTACGCACGAACAATGATGACGAAAGGAAAGCACGATGAACATGGCAAAAGGCGGACGCAACGCGCGTCGTCGTAAGTTCTGCCGCTTTACGGCGGAAGGGGTCGAAACGATCGATTACAAAGATATCGACACCCTGAAAGAGTATTTGACCGAAACGGGCAAAATCATGCCGGCGCGGATCACCGGTACATCGTCGTACTTTCAGCGCCAGTTGGCGTTGGCGATCAAACGCGCCCGCTTCTTGGCGTTGTTGCCCTACACCGATCAGCACAAATAATCGGGAGCCCGACGATGCAAGTCATTCTGCTGGATAAAGTACCCAACTTGGGCAATCTCGGGGATATCGTCACCGTCAAAGAGGGATATGCCCGTAACTACCTCATCCCCCAAGGCAAGGCGAAGCGGGCCACCCCGGAAAACATCGCCGAATTCGAGGCCCGGCGTGCCGAACTCGAGCGGCAAGCGGCCGAGCGTTTGGCTGAGGCGCAAGCGTTGGCCAGCCGGATCGAGGGGCTGACGCTGCAGATCGTGCGCAAAGCGGGCGTCGACGGCCGGCTCTTCGGTTCGGTCACCCACATCGACGTCGCCGAAGAGCTCAACCGCATGGGCTATGGGGTCGCGAAAGGTCAGGTCCTCATGCCTGAGGGGCCGATCAAGGCGGTGGGTGAGGTCGAGATCGAGATCTACCTCCACGCCGATGTGCGTCCAAAAATTCACGTCGCCGTTCTGGGCGAGTGATTCTTCGTTTTGCTTGCTTCCGGAAGAGGGCAGCTGCGGCTGCCTTTTTCCTTTGAAGGGGGCAAAAAATGACCGAACCCAGCGGTTTCGATTCTTCTGCATTGCGCTTGCCTCCCCATTCTCTTGAGGCCGAGCAGTCGCTGCTTGGCGGACTGCTGCTCGATAACGAAGCATGGGAGCGGGTCGTTGACCTGGTCTCGACAGAGGACTTCTATCGCGACGAACACCGCCGAATCTTCCGCCACATCTCGGCACTGATCGGCCAAGGGAAACCCGCGGACATCGTGACCGTCTTCGAGTCGCTGCAAAAGAGTGGCGAGGCGGACGCGGCGGGGGGGATGGCCTATCTTGCCGAATTGGCCAACCAGACCCCTTCGGCTGCCAACGTTCGGCGTTATGCCGAAATCATTCGCGAACGGGCGATTCTGCGTAAACTCATCGCCGTGGCCGACGAGATCGCGGCAAGTGCGCTCGCCCCGATGGGGCGCGACGCGAAAACGATCCTCGATGAGGCCGAAGCGAAGATCTTCGAAATCGCCGAAGCGGGGGCGCGGGCGATCACCGGCTTCATTTCGATCGGCACGGCGCTCAAGCAAGTGGTCGACCGCGTTCAGGAGCTCTTCGACCGCAATGCCGCCGACGATGTGACGGGGATCGCAACCGGTTATCTCGATCTCGACGAAAAGACGGCCGGGCTTCAACCCAGCGATTTGATCATCGTCGCAGGCCGCCCCGCGATGGGCAAGACCACCTTTGCGCTCAACATCGCAGAGCATGTGGCGCTCCATCAGAAACTGCCCGTCGCGATCTTTTCCATGGAGATGCCCGCAACGCAGCTCGCAATGCGCTTTCTCGCGTCTGTCGGGCGAATCGACCTGCAGCGGCTGCGCCGTGGGAAACTGACGGACGATGACTGGGCACGGCTCTCCGCCGCGATGGGCAAGCTCTACGACGCCCCGATTTACATCGATGAGACGGGCGGCCTCAACCCGATCGACCTCAGAGCGCGCGCACGGCGGCTCGCGCGCCAATTTGGCGGTCGCTTGGGGCTCGTGGTGATCGACTATCTGCAGTTGATGGTGGGGGCCAAGGAGAGCGACAACCGCGCCAATGAACTCTCCGAAATTTCGCGCTCGGTCAAGACGCTCGCCAAAGAGCTCAATACGCCGATCATTGCGCTCTCGCAACTCAACCGCAGTCTCGAGCAGCGGCCCAACAAACGGCCGGTGATGTCGGATTTGCGGGAATCGGGGGCGATTGAACAGGATGCTGACATCATCATGTTCATCTACCGCGACGAGGTCTACCACCCCGACAGTCCCGACAAGGGGACCGCAGAGATCATCATCGCCAAACACCGTAACGGCCCCACCGGCACGATTCGGCTTGCCTTCTTCGGTGAATACACCCGGTTCGAAAACTACAGTGCCGGCGGCGATTTTTAGCGACCGGGTGCTTGCCACCGGCGGCTTCGCGGTGCGAGGGAGTTGACCGCTCCCGAAAAAAACGGCATAATGCCGGTTCTCTCGGAGGGGTACCCAAGCGGTCAACGGGAGCAGACTGTAAATCTGCCGGCTCAGCCTTCGTAGGTTCGAATCCTACCCCCTCCACCAGAATTCAGGCTGGACAGATTGCGGGTTTGAGCGGGTGTAGCTCAATGGTAGAGCAGAAGCCTTCCAAGCTTAAGACGGGGGTTCGATTCCCCTCACCCGCTCCAGTCGGTAAGAAACAAGGGCCCATGTAGCTCAGTGGTAGAGCACTCCCTTGGTAAGGGAGAGGTCACGTGTTCGATCCACGTCATGGGCACCAGTTAGATTCGCTTGCGGCAACAGTAGAGGGGTAATTCATGGCCAAGGCAAAATTTGAGCGGACGAAGCCGCACGTCAATGTGGGGACGATTGGGCACGTTGACCACGGGAAGACGACGCTGACGGCGGCGATCACCACGGTGCTGGCGAAGCGCTTTGGTGGTGAAGCGAAGAAATACGACGAGATCGACGCGGCGCCGGAAGAGAAGGCGCGTGGGATCACCATCAACACCGCGCACGTCGAATATGAAACGGCGAACCGCCACTACGCCCACGTCGACTGCCCGGGGCACGCCGACTACGTCAAGAACATGATCACGGGTGCTGCCCAGATGGACGGCGCGATTCTGGTCGTTTCCGCTGCTGACGGCCCGATGCCTCAGACCCGCGAACACATTCTCCTTGCGCGGCAAGTGGGCGTACCCTACATCGTCGTCTTCCTCAACAAATGCGACATGGTGGACGACCCTGAGCTCCTCGAACTCGTTGAAATGGAAGTCCGCGACCTGCTCAACCAGTACGGCTTCCCGGGCGACGACACCCCGATCATCAAAGGCTCGGCCCTCAAAGCGCTTGAAGGGGACCAAAGCGAAATCGGCGAACCGGCGATCCTGAAACTCGCCGAGACGCTCGACACCTACATCCCCACCCCTGAGCGCGACATCGACAAACCCTTCCTCCTGCCGATCGAAGACGTCTTCTCGATCTCCGGTCGTGGTACCGTCGTCACTGGACGCGTCGAGCGCGGCACGGTGCGCGTGGGCGACGAAGTCGAAATCGTCGGCCTTCGTCCCACGCAGAAGACCACCGTCACGGGCGTTGAGATGTTCCGCAAGCTCCTCGATGAAGGGCGCGCG
>NZ_BAAHXE010000005.1:0-88306 GCF_054657095.1 Hydrogenophilus islandicus
GCGCACCGTCGGTGCCGGCGTCGTCAGCAAGATCATCGAGTAACGGCATTGTGTTAGAATCGTGCCCTCGCTGATGCGAGGGCATTTCTTTCGTTCTTTAAGGATCGAGTGATGAAAACGCAAAAAATCCGGATTCGCCTCAAGGCGTTTGACTACCGGCTGATCGACCTCTCGGCATCCCAGATCGTCGATGCCGTCAAACGCACCGGAGCGGTGGTCCGTGGTCCTGTGCCACTGCCCACAAAAATCGAGCGGTTCAACGTTTTGCGCTCCCCCCATGTCAACAAAAAATCGATGGATCAGTTCGAAATCCGAACGCACCATCGGCTGCTGGATATCGTCGATCCTACCGACAAGACGGTCGATGCTCTCTCCAAACTCGACTTGCCAGCAGGCGTTGATGTGGATATCCGATTGCTCTGATTGTTTTTTGTGTTAGAATGCCGCGTTTCGCTCGTGCGGCTTTAGTTATTGACAACCTCCGGTCAATCGCAACCGGAATAGGAGAGAATAATGAGTCTTGGCCTTGTTGCACGCAAGGTCGGCATGACCCGCATCTTTACCGACGACGGGCAAAGCATTCCCGTGACGGTATTGTCGGCTGCCGGCAACCGCGTCGTTCAGATCAAGTCTCCCGAATCCGACGGCTATTCAGCCATTCAGGTCGGCTTTGGTGAGCGGCGTCCTATCCGTGTGACCAAGCCCCTTGCTGGTCACTTTGCCAAAGCGGGTGTCACTCCCGCCCAGGTTTTGCGCGAGTTCCGCGTTGATCCTGCCGATTTGCAACAGTTTAAACCGGGAGATACCCTCTCGGTCGCTCTCTTTCAGGTTGGGCAAAGGGTCGATGTGACGGGTCGCTCGATCGGTAAAGGGTTTGCTGGTGCGATCAAGCGGCATAACTTCAGTTCCAACCGCGCTTCTCATGGTAACTCGATCACCACCAACGCACCTGGTTCCATTGGGATGGCGCAAGACCCTGGTCGCGTCTTCCCGGGTAAGCGCATGGCAGGCCACCTCGGTGATGAGACGGTGACGATCCAGAATCTTGAAGTGGTGCGGGTCGATGCTGAGCGTCAGCTGATTTGGGTCAAAGGGGCGGTCCCCGGCGCGAAGGGGCGCGAGGTGGTTGTGCGTCCCGCGGTGAAAGCCAAAGGCTAAGCGAGGCGACAATGGAACTGAAACTACTCGATAGTAATGGTCAGGCAACCGGTACCCTCACGGTATCGGAACAGCTTTTTGGCCGCGAATTCAACGAGCCACTCGTGCACCAAGTGGTGGTGGCCTACATGGCGAATGCGCGCCGCGGTACACGCGCGCAAAAAGATCGTTCTCAGGTCAAGCACTCCACCCGTAAGCCCTGGCGGCAAAAGGGGACGGGACGTGCGCGTGCCGGGATGACCTCGAGCCCCTTGTGGCGCGGAGGCGGGAAGATTTTCCCGAGCTCTCCCGACGAAAACTTCTCCCACAAAGTGAACCGCAAGATGTATCGCGCCGCGATGGCGTCGATTCTCTCGGAACTTGCTCGGCAAGATCGCCTGGTTGTGGTGGATGGGTTCGATGTCGAAGCGCCCAAGACGAAAATGGTCGTCGGTAAGCTCAAGGCGATGGGTGTGGATGATCGCAACGTCCTTGTGGTGACGGATCGTCTCAGCGAGAATTTGCTGCTCGGTAGCCGTAATTTGAAAAATGTCTTGGCGCTTGAGGCGCACGAAGTCGACCCGGTGGCCTTGGTCCATTTCGATCTGGTGATGGTGACCAAGAGTGCGGTCGAAAAATTCCAGGAGATGTGGCAATGAGCGCGCTCAAAGAACGGCATTACCAGGTGCTGCTTGCGCCGGTGATTTCCGAAAAGTCGACGATGCTCGGGGAAAAGCGCAATACGGTTGTTTTTAAAGTCGCCCCAGACGCGCAAAAACCGGAAATCAAAGCGGCGGTGGAAGGGCTCTTCAATGTTCGCGTGGCCCATGTTCGTGTGATCAATGTCAAAGGCAAGAACAAGCGCTTTGGCCGTTTTTCTGGGCGTCGAGCCGATACGCGCAAAGCGTATATCACGCTCGAGCCAGGTCAAGAGCTTGATCTGGTCATGGGTGGGAGTGCGTAATCATGCCGATCGTCAAACTGAAACCCACATCACCGGGGCGGCGCCACGTCGTCAAAGTGGTTCATTCCCATCTCTACAAAGGGGAGCCCTACGCGCCGCTGCTTGAAGCGCAGACGCGCAAAGCGGGAAGAAATAACGCTGGGCGGATCACGACCCGTCACAAAGGGGGTGGTCATAAGCACCACTACCGGATCGTCGATTTCCGGCGCAACAAGGACGGCATTCCCGCCAAAGTGGAGCGGATCGAATACGATCCCAACCGTACAGCTCATATTGCCCTAGTCTGCTACGCTGATGGCGAGCGCCGCTACATTCTGGCGCCCAAGGGCCTTGAGGTGGGGATGACGGTGGAGAGTGGCCCGCAAGCCCCGATCCGCATCGGCAACTCCTTGCCGTTGCGTTCCATCCCCGTGGGGACAACGATCCACAATATCGAATTGCAACCAGGCAAAGGGGCGCAACTGGCCCGAGCAGCGGGTGCTTCAGCGATGTTGGTCGGTCGCGAAGGCGGCTACGCCCAGATTCGTCTCCGTTCTGGTGAAGTTCGCCGTGTTCCGATGGAGTGCCGGGCAACGATCGGGGAAGTCTCCAATAGCGAGCACAACCTCGAGAAACTCGGTAAGGCGGGCGCTTCGCGTTGGCGCGGAATTCGTCCGACTGTTCGCGGTGTGGCGATGAACCCGATCGATCACCCGCACGGCGGGGGTGAGGGTCGTACCGGCACGGGTGGCCCCCCTGTCAGTCCGTGGGGTTGGCAGACCAAGGGTTATCGTACGCGTAAGAACAAGCGCACGGACGGCATGATCATTCAAAGCCGTCACAAACGGTAAGGGGTAAGCGATGGCACGTTCAGTAAAAAAAGGGCCATTTGTCGATGCGCACCTGATGAAAAAGGTCGAGGCGGCGCGGGCAAAGAACGACAAGCGGCCCATTAAAACCTGGTCGCGGCGCTCGACGATTCTTCCTGAATTCATCGGGCTTACTTTTGCCGTCCACAACGGTCGGCAACATGTTCCGGTCTTTGTCACCGAAGCGATGGTCGGACATAAGTTGGGTGAGTTCTCCTTCACCCGCACCTTTAAAGGCCATGCTGCCGGTAAGAAGGCGAAACGGTAAGGAGTGATGACGATGAAAACCACACGAGCAGTGATTCGCGGGGTACGTCTCTCTCCGCAAAAAGGTCGCCTGGTTGCCGATCTGGTGCGCGGTAAGCCTGTTGCGCAGGCGCTCAACATCCTTGAGTTTATGCCGCAGAAAGGGGCAAAAATCGTCAAAAAAGCTCTGCTTTCTGCGATTGCCAATGCGGAGCACAATGACGGTGCCGATATCGACGCCCTCAAAGTGGTCAGCATCCATGTGGAAAAGGGTTTTGTGCTGAAGCGTTTTACCGCGCGAGCAAAAGGTCGTGGCGCCCGGATTTTGAAACCGACGTCGCATATTTACGTGACGGTGGGCGAGTAAGGAGTCGCATCGATGGGACAGAAAATTCATCCAACCGGCTTTCGCCTCGCGGTGACTCGTGACTGGCTCTCGCGGTGGTACGCGCCAAGTAAGACCTTTGCCCCGACGCTTCATGCCGATATCGATCTGCGCCGCTATCTCAAGGATCGCTTGAAACATGCGGCTGTGAGCCGCATCGTGATCGAACGTCCGGCAAAAGCGGCCAAAATCACGATTCATACTGCCCGCCCTGGCGTGGTGATCGGCAAAAAAGGCGAGGATATCGAAAAGTTGCGCGAAGAGGTCTCTGCGCGCTTGGGGGTGCCTGCGCAGGTTGCCATTGAAGAGGTTCGCAAGCCGGAACTCGACGCCCAACTGGTCGCCGAATCGATCGCTACTCAGTTGGAGAAGCGCATTCAGTTCCGTCGCGCGATGAAGCGGGCGATGCAAAGCGCGATGCGCCTGGGCGCTAAAGGGATCAAGGTGATGACCTCGGGCCGCCTCAATGGCGCCGAGATCGCTCGTTCGGAATGGTATCGCGAGGGAAGGGTCCCGCTGCATACCCTGCGTGCTGAAATCGACTACGGTTTTGCCGAAGCGGTGACCACCTACGGGGTGATCGGTGTCAAGGTGTGGATCTACAAAGGGGATGTGTTGAATCGCAACCAGTCGCCCCTTGCCGCTTCCCCTGAAGAGCCCCGTAAGGTCCGCCGGAGCCTTCGCGAGAACAGCCGCCGCGGCCGTGGCAGCAGAGCTGCGGCAAAATCAGGAGTGAACCATGCTACAGCCGAAACGAACTAAATACCGTAAAGTTCAGAAGGGGCGCAACAAAGGGATTGCGACCCGTGGCACCGAGGTCGCTTTCGGCGATTTCGGCCTTAAGGCGATCGGCCGTGGCCGGTTGACGGCCCGTCAAATCGAGGCCGCACGTCGCGCGATGACGCGCCATATCAAGCGGGGTGGTCGCATCTGGATCCGCGTTTTTCCTGACAAGCCCATTACCCAGAAGCCTGCTGAGGTGCGGATGGGGAGCGGTAAAGGGAACCCCGAATATTGGGTTGCCGAGATCCAGCCCGGCAAAGTCCTCTATGAGATGGGCGGTGTCTCTGAAGAGCTTGCCCGCGAGGCGTTCCGCCTTGCTGCGGCAAAACTGCCCTTCCGGACGATTGTCGTCACCCGGCGTCTGGGGAGTTGATGATGAAAGCGAAAGAGTTGAGAGAAAAATCGGTGGCCGAGTTGCAGGATGAGCTCCTGTCACTGCGCAAAGCGCAGTTTTCACTGCGGATGCAGCTGGCGACCCAGCAGTTGAGCAACACCGCGCAGATCGGCGCGGTGAAGCGCGATATTGCTCGGGTCAAAACGGTGTTGGCGGAGAAAGGGGTGCGGAGATGAGCGATCTTCAGGATCAGCAAAAAAATCGCCGCCGGATGCAGGGCAAGGTGGTCTCCACTGCGCGGCAGAAGACGGTGACGGTTCTGGTTGAGCGTCGGATCGCACACCCGATCTACGGCAAGTACGTCACCAAGTCGCGTAAGTTCCATGCCCACTGCGAAGACCCCAACGTCGCCCTCAACGACATCGTTGAGATCGTCGAATCGCGGCCGCTCTCCAAGACGAAAAACTGGGTGGTCACGAGAATTGTCGAAAAAGCGGGCTTGGTCTAATCAGTACTTGCTTTTCTCCTAGAACGACAGTATAATCGGACTTTTGGTTCGTCGCCCCGCCCAACGAGCGGGGCGACTTGTTCCCAGTCCAATACTGTCCGCTTAGCGGTATAAGTTGGAGTCTAACATGATTCAAATGCAGACCCTTCTCGAGGTCGCTGACAACAGTGGTGCGCGCAAAGTGATGTGCATCAAGGTATTGGGTGGCTCCAAGCGGCGCTACGCAAATGTCGGCGATATCATCAAGGTTTCGATTAAAGATGCCGCGCCGCGCGGTCGTGTCAAGAAAGGGGACGTCTACAATGCCGTCGTCGTTCGTACGGCTAAAGGCGTTCGCCGTCCTGACGGTTCTCTGGTCAAGTTTGACGAAAACGCGGCAGTGCTGTTGAACAACAAACTTGAGCCCATCGGAACGCGTATCTTTGGTCCCGTTACGCGTGAGTTGCGCACAGAACGGTTTATGAAGATCGTCTCGCTGGCTCCAGAAGTGATCTGAGGTGCGTCATGCAGAAGATTCGAAAGGGTGACGAGGTGATCGTCATCGCTGGAAAAGATAAAGGGCGCCGCGGCGTCGTCCAGATGCGTGTGGGTCCTGATCGTGTGATCGTTGCAGGCATCAACGTGGTGAAAAAACATGTCCGTCCTAACCCGCTGAAGGGTGAGCCGGGCGGCATTGTGACCAAGGAGATGCCGATCCACATTTCCAATGTGATGCTCTTTAATCCGAAAACCCAAAAAGGGGATCGGGTGGGCATCAAGATCCTAGAAGATGGTCGCAAAGTGCGCTTTTTCAAAAGCACTGGCGAACTGGTAGAGGCGTGAGGACGCGACGATGGCTCGGTTGCTAAAGCAATACCAAGAAGAGGTGGTGCCTGCACTGATGGCGCGATTTGGGTATCGCTCAGTGATGGAGGTGCCGCGGATCGTCAAGATTGCCCTCAATATGGGGGTTGGCGAGGCGGTGGCTGACAAAAAAGTCCTTGAGCATGCGATGAGCGATCTCGCAAAAATCTCGGGTCAAAAGCCGGTCATTACGCGCGCGCGCAAATCGGTTGCTGGTTTCAAGATTCGTGAGGGGTATCCCATCGGCTGTAAAGTGACGCTCCGTGGTGTGCGTGCTTACGAATTCCTCGATCGCCTCATCTCGGTCGCTCTGCCCCGTGTTCGTGACTTTCGCGGCGTGGGGGGGAAGGGGTTTGATGGCCGAGGCAACTTCAACCTCGGGGTGCGCGAGCAGATCATCTTCCCCGAAATTGAGTATGACAAAGTCGATGCGGTGAGGGGTCTCAACATTACGATCACCACCACGGCGAAAACCGATGAAGAGGGTCGGGCGCTCCTTGAAGCGTTCCGCTTCCCGTTCCGGACGTAAGGGTAGGATTATGGCAAAGAAATCGATGATCAACCGTGAAAAGAAGCGCGAACTTCTGGTCGCGAAGTATGCCCAGAAGCGCGCTGAGCTGATGGCGATTATCCAAGACGAGTCACGCCCCTTCGAAGAGCGGATGGCGGCTCGCTTGAAGCTGCAGCAGCTCCCACGTAATGCGAGCCCAGTGCGGCTTCGCAACCGGTGCGCTCTGACCGGTCGTCCGCGGGGCACATTCCGCAAGTTCGGTTTGTGCCGCAATCAGTTGCGTGAACTGGCTTTCACGGGCCAGATTCCCGGCATGACCAAGGCGAGCTGGTAAGGAGCGTGCGATGAGTATGACTGATCCCATTGCCGATATGCTGACGCGTATCCGCAATGCCCAAATGGTGCAAAAAACCCATGTCGAGGTTCCGCACTCCAAATTGAAAGAGGCGCTCGCGAAGGTTTTGCACGAAGAAGGCTACCTTGCAGGGTATGAAGTTCTCCGCGACGGCCCGAAAGCTACTTTGAAATTGGCATTGAAATACTACGCGGGTAGACCTGTGATTGACAAGATTGAGCGGGTCTCCCGTCCCGGTCTTCGCATCTATCGCGGCGCGGACGAGTTGCCGAAAGTCTTGAATGGCCTGGGGATTGCAGTTGTGTCCACCCCTAAAGGCGTGATGAGTGACCGTGCGGCACGCAAAGCACGTGTTGGCGGTGAAGTGCTTTGCATCGTCGCTTAAAGGGAGAGTCGGTCATGTCGCGTATTGCTAAATTGCCAGTGGTACTCCCTAAAGGGGTCGAGGTTGCGGTCACCGAGGATACGGTCCGCGCCAAAGGGCCGCTGGGCGAGCTGAAGATGAAACTCCACCCGGCTGTGCGCGTCGAGGTGGCAAACGGCGTTGCTCGTGTCCATCCCAAAGAGGGTGTTGAAGAGGCGTCGATGCATGCTGGGACTGTGCGGGCTCTTCTTGCCAATATGGTCAAAGGGGTTTCTCAAGGGTTTGAGCGCCGCTTGCAACTGGTTGGGGTGGGGTATCGTGCCCAGGCGCAAGGGAACCAGATCCAGCTTTCGCTCGGTTTTTCCCATCCTGTGGTCCATGCGCTTCCTGCTGGGGTGAAGGCGGAAACGCCATCGCAAACGGAGATCGTTCTCAAAGGGATCGACAAACATTTGGTCGGGCAGGAGGCGGCGAAGATCCGCGCTTACCGTCCGCCAGAGCCCTACAAAGGGAAGGGTGTTCGCTATATGGGCGAACAGGTGGTCCTGAAAGAGACGAAGAAGAAATAAGGTGGCTTAGCTATGAACAAAAGAATTGCTCGTTTGCGCCGCGCCCGCAAAACCCGGGCCAAAATTGCGCAGCTGAAGAAGATCCGCCTGGTGGTCTACCGCTCCAACGCGCATATTTATGCCCAGATCACGACTCCGGACGGGGCCAAGGTTCTTGCAGCCGCTTCAACGCTTTCGAAAGAGCTGCGTGATCTGGTCAAAAACGGTGGCAACACTGCAGCGGCCGCATTGGTCGGCAAGGCAATTGCTGAAAAAGCAAAAGCGCTCGGAATCGAAGAGGTGGCATTCGACCGTTCGGGTTACCTCTACCACGGCCGGGTCAAGGCGCTTGCTGAAGCTGCGCGTGAAGCGGGCCTGAAATTCTGACGGGGTGATGCGATGAGTAAAAAGGGAAATAAGGCGCGTGAAGTTGCCGCGCAGGAAGAGCTGATCGAGAAGTTGGTGGCCGTCAACCGCGTCAGCAAAACGGTGAAGGGCGGTCGTATCCTCAGTTTTGCGGCACTCACCGTTGTGGGTGACGGTGATGGGCGGGTGGCCATTGGCAAAGGGAAGGCGCGTGAAGTCCCGGTCGCCGTGCAGAAGGCGATGCAGTACGCCCGTCGCAACCTGGTCGAAATCCCGTTGCGCAACGGGACGCTCCATCACGAGATTATCGGCAAGCACGGTGCGAGTTCTGTCATCATGAAACCTGCTCCTGCCGGTACCGGGATCATTGCGGGCGGTGCGATGCGTCTGCTCTTTGAAGCGATGGGGGTCAAGGACGTGATCTGTAAATCGCTCGGTTCGCGCAATCCCCACAACGTCCTTCGTGCCGCAATGAAGGGGTTGACGCGCATGCAAACGGCATCCGAGATTGCTGCCAAGCGCGGTAAGTCGGTCGAAGAGATCCTGGAGTGAGACGATGAGCGAAGGAACGATTCGGGTAACTTTGGTGCGGTCATTGATCGGAACGCGCCGCGATCATCGCGCTACCGTTCGTGGTCTGGGATTGCGGCGACTGAACCATACCGTTGATCTGCCGGACACGCCGCAGGTGCGGGGGATGATCCGCAAGGTAGGCTATCTGTTGAAAGTAGAGGGATAAGCGATGCGACTCAATCAACTCCAACCCGCCGCAGGAGCGAAAAAGGAGCGGCGGCGTGTCGGTCGTGGGATTGGCTCCGGTTTGGGTAAAACCTGCGGTCGCGGGCACAAGGGGCAGAAATCGCGTGCGGGTGGCTTCCACAAGGTCGGTTTTGAAGGGGGTCAGATGCCGCTGCAACGCCGGTTGCCGAAGCGCGGTTTTACCTCGCAGAACCAAGGCTTGGTGTTCGAGCTGCGGTTGAGCGATCTTGAGCGTTTGCCCCTTGATGAGATCGACTTGGTCGTTCTCAAGCAGGCTGGCTTGCTCCCCAACAACGCAATCGGCGCGAAAGTGATCCAAGCGGGTGAGATCACCCGTCGCGTCGTGTTGCGCGGGATCAAAGCGACGAAAGGGGCTCGCGCCGCGATCGAAGCTGCTGGCGGTTCGGTTGAGGCGGAGTGATCACCTGTGGCGACAATGACCGCCCCTGCCTTTGCCGTCGGTAAATTTGCCGATCTGAAGCGCCGACTTTGGTTTTTAGTCGGCGCGTTGATCGTCTACCGTATCGGTGCGCATATCCCGGTTCCCGGCATTGACCCTGTCCAGCTCGCTAAACTCTTTGAGACGCAGCAAGGCGGAATCCTCGGGGTGCTCAATCTCTTTTCCGGTGGCGCGCTCTCGCGGTTTACGATCTTCGCGCTGGGGGTCATGCCCTACATCTCGGCGTCGATCGTGATGCAGTTGATGACCTATGCCTTTCCGCCGCTTGAGCAGTTGCGGAAAGAGGGTGAGGCAGGGCGGCGCAAGATCGCGCAGTACACGCGCTACGGCACTGTGCTTCTTGCCTTCGTCCAGGCCCTGGGCATTGCGGTTGCGCTCGAGAATCAGCCTGGGTTGGTGCTCGATCCCGGCTTCACCTTCCGCCTGACCACTGTGGTGACACTGGTGACCGGCACCATGTTCCTGATGTGGCTGGGTGAGCAGATTACCGAACGGGGTATTGGGAACGGGATCTCTCTGATTATCTTTTCAGGGATCGTTGCCGGCTTGCCCCGTGCGCTTGCCGGAACCTTTGAGTTGGTGTCGACGGGTTCCCTTCATCCGCTCGCGGCGCTCTTGATCCTCCTTCTGGTCTTTGCCGTTACCGCCTTTGTCGTCTTTGTCGAAAAGGCGTTGCGCAAGATTCCGATCACCTACGCGAAGCGGCAGGTCGGCAACCGGCTCTACGGCGGGCAAAGTTCGCATCTGCCCTTGAAGCTCAATATGGCGGGGGTGATCCCACCCATCTTCGCGTCGTCGATCATTCTCTTTCCGGCTACAGCGGCGCAGTGGTTTGGCTCTTCCGAGTCGCTTGAGTGGTTGCGCAACTTGGCGGCTGCCCTTTCGCCGGGTCAGCCCGTCTACATCTTGCTCTATGCAGTCGCAATCGTCTTCTTTGCCTTCTTCTACACGGCGCTCGTTTTTAACGCCAAAGAGACAGCCGAGAACCTCAAGAAGAGCGGTGCCTTTGTTCCTGGTATCCGCCCCGGAGAGCAGACAGCGCGCTATCTTGATCGGGTGCTGACCCGGTTGACCCTTGCCGGTGCGTTGTATGTGACTCTGGTCTGCTTGATTCCCGAGTTCTTGATCCTCGAGTGGAATGTACCGTTCTATTTCGGGGGGACGTCGCTCCTGATCATCGTTGTCGTGACGATGGATCTGATGAATCAAGTCCAGTCGCATATCCTGTCGCACCAATACGAGAGTCTGCTCAAGAAAGCAAATCTGCGCTCTGGTCGAACGAGAGGTTGAGTCAAGATGGCCAAAGAAGATGTGATCGAGATGCAGGGGGAAGTGATCGAGAACCTTCCGAACACGACCTTCCGCGTGCGGCTCGAGAATGGGCACGAAATTTTGGGTTATATCTCGGGGAAGATGCGCATGAACTACATTCGCATTCTTCCCGGGGACAAGGTGACGGTGCAACTGACGCCCTACGATCTCACGCGCGGGCGAATCGTCTTTCGCAGCAAATAAAATTGGAGAGCAATCATGCGAGTGCAACCTTCTGTCAAGCGGATCTGTCGTCACTGCCGGATCATTCGTCGCCATGGCGTGGTGCGGGTGATCTGTAAAGAGGCGCGCCATAAACAGCGCCAAGGTTGATCACGGTGCGAGATTCCGCTAGAATCACAAACTTTTTATTGGGGTGAGTGGATATGGCCCGAATTGCTGGGGTAAACGTACCCAATCATAAACACGCTGAAATTGCGCTAACCCATATCTTTGGGATCGGCCGTTCGCGTGCTCGCAAAATTTGCGATGCCGCTGGTGTTTCACGTCAAGCCAAGATCAAGGATCTGACCGACGCTGAAATCGACCGTTTGCGTGAAGAGGTGGCGAAGTACAAGGTGGAGGGTGACCTTCGCCGCGAGATCACCATGAACATCAAACGGTTGATGGATCTCGGCTGCTATCGCGGTATGCGTCATCGTCGCGGCTTGCCAGTTCGTGGGCAACGCACGCGCACCAATGCCAGAACACGCAAAGGGCCGCGCAAGACCATTGCGGGTAAGAAAAAGTAATTTTGAGGATTTGAAAGAATGGCGAAGAGCAGCGTCAAGACGCGTCGCCGCGTCAAGAAGAATGTCTCCGACGGGATCGCGCACATCCAAGCGACCTTCAACAACACGATTGTTACCATTACCGATCGGCAGGGGAATGCGCTCGCATGGGCTACGGCCGGCTCCTCCGGTTTCAAGGGTTCCCGTAAGAGCACCCCGTTTGCCGCTCAGGTTGCTGCGGATGCGGCGGGCAAGGCCGCTATGGAGTGTGGGATCAAGAATCTGGAAGTCCGTGTTCAAGGACCCGGCCCCGGTCGTGAGTCGACCATCCGTGCGTTGGCTGCGTTGGGAATCAAGATCACGGCGATTGCCGACGTCACCCCGATCCCCCACAACGGTTGCCGTCCACCCAAGAAACGTCGGGTTTGATGAGGAGAATGATCAGTGGCACGTAATCGTGATCCCAAATGCCGCCAGTGTCGGCGTGAAGGTGAAAAGCTCTTCCTGAAAGGGGAGAAGTGCTTCACCGATAAATGTGCGTTTGAGCGCCGCTCCTACGCGCCCGGTCAACATGGCCAGAACTCCGGTCGCCGTCTTTCCGGCTATGGCTTGCAGTTGCGCGCGAAACAGAAGATCCGCCGGATTTATGGCGTTCTCGAAAATCAGTTCCGCCGCATCTACGCTGAGGCGGAACGGCGCAAAGGCCAGACGGGTGAAAACCTGTTGCAACTGCTTGAAGGGCGCCTGGATAATGTCGCATACCGGATGGGTTTTGGCGCCTCGCGTGCGGAAGCCCGCCAACTGGTCCGTCACAACGGCGTGTTGGTGAACGGTCAGCGGGTCAATATCCCCTCCTATTTGGTTCGCCCCGGTGATGTCGTCGAGCTGACGGAATCGGCTCGCAATCAGCTCCGCGTCAAGGCTGCGCTCAAAAGTGCCCAAGAACGGGGTTTCCCGGAGTGGGTTGAGGTCAACGTCGATGAGGGCAAAGGGATCTTCAAAGCCTATCCGATGCGCGCTGAGCTCTCGCCGACGCTCAACGAGCAGGTGGTGGTCGAGCTCTACTCGCGTTAACCTACTGAGGACAGCGCAATGCCGTTTGATACCTATTTGACGCCGCGTTCGATTCAGGTCGAGATGCTCTCGCCGGTCAC
Source organism: Hydrogenophilus islandicus (assembly GCF_054657095.1). Taxonomy (NCBI): domain Bacteria; kingdom Pseudomonadati; phylum Pseudomonadota; class Hydrogenophilia; order Hydrogenophilales; family Hydrogenophilaceae; genus Hydrogenophilus; species Hydrogenophilus islandicus. The sequence goes on from NZ_BAAHXE010000005.1 coordinate 12,608, forward strand.
CACGCGCATTACGCTGGAACCGTTCGAGCGCGGCTTTGGCCATACGCTGGGAAATGCGCTGCGCCGTGTGTTGCTCTCGTCGCTTCGCGGGTTTGCCCCTACTGAGGCGCGCATTACGGGCGTTTTACACGAATACAGTGCGCTCGATGGCGTACGCGAAGATGTGGTCGACCTGTTGCTCAACCTCAAAGGGGTGGTCTTTTGCCTCCATGATCGGGATGAGGCGGTTGTCCGTCTGGAGGTGGTGGGCCCTGCCGTGGTCAAGGCGGGTGACTTTGCCCTGCCTCACGGGGTCGAGGTGATCAATGAAGATCACGTGATCGCGCACCTCGAAGAGGGGGGACGGCTTGAGATGGAAGTGGTCGTCGAGGCCGGGCGCGGCTATGTCCCCGCGAGCAGCCGGGAAGCGAAGGTGATCGGCGGGATCGCGATGGACGCCTCCTTTTCCCCCGTTCGTCGCGTTGCCTATACGGTGGAGAGCGCGCGCGTCGAGCAGCGGACCGACCTGGATCGCCTGGTGCTGGAGATCGAAACGAATGGCGCGGTCGACGGTGTCGAGTTGGTTCGGCAGGCCGCTAAGCTGTTGATCGATCAATTCCAGGTCTTCACCACGCTCGAAGGGCATGAAGCGCCTGCCACCTCTGAGCGTGAAGAGGCGATGGATCCGATTCTGCTCCGTCCGATCGACGAGCTTGAGCTTACTGTTCGCTCGGCCAATTGCCTCAAGGCGGAAAACATCTATTTCGTCGGCGATCTGATCCAGAAGACGGAGCAGGAGTTGTTGAAGACACCTAACCTGGGTCGTAAGTCGCTCAACGAGATCAAATCGGTTCTCGCAGCGCATGGCCTGTCACTCGGGATGAAGTTGGACAACTGGCCGCCGGCAGGCTTGGTGCGTGCCGATGCCGACAAAGAGAAGGAAGTTTGATCATGCGTCACAAAAAAGGGTACCGGAAACTCAACCGTACATCGAGTCATCGCCAAGCGTTGCTGCGCAATCTCGCGAGCGCCCTGATTCGGGAAGAGCAGATTGTGACGACGCTTCCGAAGGCGAAAGAGCTTCGCCGTTACGTCGAGCCGCTGATCACCCTCGCGAAAAAGCCGACGGTGGCGAATCGCCGCTTGGCTTTTGCCCGCCTGCGTGATCGTGATGCGGTCGTCAAACTCTTCGATGATCTGGGGCAACGTTCGCTCAACCGTCCCGGTGGTTATACCCGGGTGCTCAAGTTCGGTTTTCGCGATGGTGACAATGCGCCGATGGCGATCATCGAATTGGTCGACCGAACCGCAGCGGCTCCCCGTGAAGAGGTTGCGGGGTAGTCCACAGGTCGTGCGGCACACCCTCAGCATCCCAAGCCGGTACCGTGAGGGCCGGCTTTTTGCGTTTTGAGAGGATAGTGTGAAGGTCGGTTTGGCTCTGGGCTCGGGCTCTGCTCGCGGTTGGTCCCATTTTGGCGTCATCCGTGAGTTGCGCGCTTTGGGCGTCCCTGTGGATATTGTCTGTGGCACTTCGATTGGTGCGTTGGTGGGCGCAGCGCTTGCCTCCGGCAAAGATGAGGCGATGGCGGAGTGGGTGACCTCGCTCGGCTGGACCGATGTCGTCGCCTTGATGGATGTCTCGTTGCGCGGAGGCGCATTGCAAGGCGACCGGGTGGTCGAGTATTGTGCCGAGCATTTTTTTGCCGACTCCTTTACCGCGCTTGCGCTCCCCTTTGCGTGTGTGGCGACAGAACTGAGCACCGGCCGTGAGGTTTGGTTGCGCGACGGCCCCCTTCCGCCTGCGCTTCGCGCGTCGATGGCGCTTCCGGGGATGTTTCAGCCGCAGCGCTTGGCAGGCCACTGGCTGGTCGATGGGGGGCTGGTCAATCCCGTGCCGGTCTCGTTGTGTCGTGCACTCGGAGCCGATGTGGTGATCGCTGTCGAATTGGGGGCCGGCCGCGCGACCCGGCACCTCCGCCGAGACGGACGCAGCAAGATTCCCCCTGCTGATGAGGGGAAGGGTGGGTTGACGGATCAGATGAAGGAGCGGCTCCTCAGTTGGATTGGCGCCTCGTCCCTCTTGGAGTGGGTGGAGTCGCGCAAGGAGGCGGATGAGATCCCCCCTTTGGGGGCGGTGCTTGCCACCTCGATCAACATCATGCAGAGTCGCATCGCGCGGGCCCGTTTAGCAGGCGACCCGCCGGATGTCCTGATTCAGCCGCGTCTGGTTGATTTCTCGATTCTCGATTTCCACCGCGGCCGGGAGGCGATCGAGGAGGGGATTGCCGCGACGCGCCGAATGCGCGCACAGATCGAGGCGGTGCTCGATGGCTTGTGATCGCGAAGGGGCGCTTGTTGCAGCGCTCCGTCAAGCCCTGCCGACGCTTGTGGTCGGTTCGACAGCGGAGTTTTCCCATCTGCTCACCGATTGGCGGGGTCGTTTCCGTGGTGAAGCGATCGCAGTAGCCTTTCCGCGCGAGCGCGAAGAGGTTGCGGCGGTGGTTGATTGGTGTCGCCGTCATGGGGTCGCGATCACGCCGCAGGGGGGGAATACTGGTCTTTGTGGCGGGGCGACCCCTCTGGGTGGGGATCGTCCCCATCTCCTGCTCAACCTCCAACGTATGGCCCGGATTCGCGCCGTCGATCCTCTCGGCGGTTCTTTGACTGCTGAGGCGGGGGTGACCGTTGCTCAGTTGCAAGAGGCCGCGGAAGCAGTCGGGCGCCTCTTTGCGTTGTCACTCGCCTCGGAAGGGAGCGCAACACTGGGCGGGGTGCTTTCGACCAACGCGGGCGGTGTCCATGTCGTCCGCTACGGGACGATGCGGGCGCAGGTGTTGGGGGTCGAGGCGGTGCTTGCCGACGGGTCGATCGTTTCGCGCCTCTCGGGGCTACGCAAGGATAACACCGGCTACGACTGGGGCGATCTCTTGATTGGGGCGGAGGGGACGCTGGGGGTGATCACTGCCGCGACCGTCCGCCTCTTTCCCCGCCCGCAGTGGGTCCAGACCGTTTGGCTGGCATTACCTGAACTCGCGCGGGTGGTCGACCTCTTTGGCGCGTTACTCGAGACCTTCGGCGACAAAGTCTCGGCGTTTGAGCTGATGGGGCGCCCCCTCTTCGAGTTGGTGGCGCGCCATATCTCTGAAGTGCGCTTGCCATGGGGTGACGCGGTGCCGCCGTGGGGGGTGCTGGTTGAGTTGAGCGACACCAGCAACTGGCCGGGGTGGAACGAGTGGGCGGAACGGTTTTGGCTGACGCTCTTTGACCGGGGTTGGGTGAGCGACGTGGTGGTAGCGCAAAACGAAAAGGAGCGGCGCCTCTTCTGGCGGGTGCGCGAAGAGGCGTCCGAAGCGCAGCGGCGCGAAGGGTTCAGTGTCAAACACGACATTGCGTTGCCGCTGGCGGAAGTCGTCCCTTTCATCCAGGAGGGCGAGGCGGAGTTGCCGCACCGCTTCCCAGGGTTGCGGATCGCCTGTTTTGGCCACTTCGGCGACGGCAATCTCCATTACAATTGCTTTTTGCCCGGCGATCTTCCGCTGGAGCGTCGCGATGCGATGGCGGCAGCGGTGACCCGTTGGGTCCACGACGCGGTGATGCGGCGCGGCGGCTCTTTCTCGGCCGAACATGGGATTGGCCGGTTGAAGGTCGCTGAGATGGTGCGGTACAAGCCTGCCGCGGAGCTCGCGTTGATGCGGCGGATCAAAGCGGCGCTCGACCCCGAAGGGCTCTTCAACCCGGGGAAGGTGATTCCCGATCTCTAAGGAGCAGCGATGACCCACCAACCGTTGCCATTCCTCACGCCGATCCAGTCGGCATTCGCGGCGCTCGACGAAGAGATTCGGCGGCAACTCCATTCGGATGTTGCTCTGGTGCGAACGATTGCCGATTATCTGATCGCCGCGGGCGGCAAGCGGCTCCGGCCAGCAGTCCATCTTCTGGCAGCCGGGGCGTGTGGCTATGAGGGGAGGGATCGGGTGACGTTGGCTACGGTGATCGAGTTTATCCACTCGGCGACGCTGCTCCACGACGACGTCGTCGACGAGTCCGATTTGCGCCGAGGACGGCGGACGGCCAATGCCGTTTTTGGCAACGCCGCTGCCGTGTTGGTCGGTGACTTTCTCTACTCGCGCTCATTCGAGATGATGGTCTCGGTCGGGCGGATGCGGGTAATGGAGATTTTGGCGAAAACCACCAACGCGATCGCTGAAGGGGAGGTGCTGCAGCTGATGCATTGCGGTAACCCCGAGGTGAGCTGGGACGACTACTTTCGCGTGATCGATTACAAGACGGCAAAGCTTTTCGAAGCGGCGGCGCAGTTGGGGGGGGTGGTCGCCGAGGCCGCGCCTGAGGTCGAGGCGGCACTGGCCACCTACGGTCGCGAATTGGGGATTGCGTTTCAGATTGCCGACGACGTGCTCGATTACACCGCGGACGAAAAAGAGCTCGGCAAGCATTTGGGGGACGATCTCGCTGAGGGGAAGCCGACCTACCCGCTCCTCTACGTGCTCGAGCGGGGAAGTCCAGCGCAGCGATCGCTCATTCGCGAGGTGATCGCCCAAGGGGGGCGAGACCAGCTCGACGCGGTGGTTGCTGCGGTGCGCGATTGTGGTGCGATCGAGGCGAGTTACGCCGCTGCCCGGCGTCATGCCGATGCTGCGAAGGCGGCGTTGCAGCTTCTCCCCTCTTCCCCTTGTCGGGAAAGTTTGCTACAATTAGCGGACTTCGCAGTTGAGCGAAGCTACTAAGTCAGTCGGGGAATAGCTCAGCCTGGTAGAGCACTGCGTTCGGGACGCAGGGGTCGGAGGTTCGAATCCTCTTTCCCCGACCACATTTTCGCTTGATCTCGCTTCCACTCCATCAGCCTGAGCCCAGACGGGTTGAAGACGCGCTACTGGACAAAAGCCCCCTCTCTACGCCGAAAGGGGGTTTTTGCGTGCTGCGGTTTTCAAACCAAGAGGTGCGCAGCTCTGGGGGAAATTCGCGTAGAAGCGGCGGGCGTTCGTCGCGTGGAAGGCGTCGGGCGCCGCGCCGTCGTGGAATTATTGCACGCGCCGCTTGTATTCGAGCGTCGCGGTGTCGATTTCGATCTTGTCGCCGATTTCGACAAATGCAGGAACTTGGATTTCGAAGCCGGTTGGTTTGATCCGCGCCGGTTTCATCACTTTGCCCGAGGTGTCGCCGCGCACTGCCGGCTCGGTGTATTCGACTTCGCGCACGACCGACGGGGGGAGTTCGACACCGATCGGTTTCCCCTGGAAGAAGACGATCTCGGCGGTCATGCCGTCTTCGAGGAAAGGGAGCACGTTTTCCATGTTCTCCTTCTCGACCTCATACTGGTTGAACTCTTCGTCCATGAAGACGTACATCGGGTCGGCAAAGTAGCTATAAGTGCACTCTTTGCGCTCGAGGATCACCGTTTCGAACTTTTCGTCCGCCTTGTAGACGGTCTCGGAGACGTTGCCGGTGAAGAGGTTTTTGAGTTTCAGCTTCATCACTGCGGCGTTGCGTCCCGATTTGTTGTATTCGCCTTTGAGGACGACGTAAGGTTCGTCCTTGATCATGACGACGTTGCCGTTACGCAATTCCTGAGCTTGCTTCATCATGGGGTCCAGCCTCTTTGCGAGAAAAGACAAACCGCTATTATCGCATGTTCGACGGGATCAAGCCAAGGAGCGCATCGACGAGTGACGGTAGGGCGAGGAGCGTTTGTCGCCACCTCCAGCAGTGGGCCTCCCACGCGGGGAGGGTCGCGAAAGCGCGTTGCCAGGTGGCGGGGTCGGCGATCGCCGGTTCGGTGTCGGCAAGAGGCCAGTCGCCGCGGAATCGGGCGCGAAACGCCGCAGCAAAGGTGGCGTGGGCCCCATCGGGACGGCGGTAGGGGCTCCAGACGAAGGGGCGGGCGGCCCATTGGGCGCGCAGGAACGAATCTTCGCCCCGAACCCAGTTGAGGGTGCAGAAGGCGAGGAGCTGGTCGTAGGCGTCGGGCGGGAGAAAAGGGATGGGTTGGAAACGGTGGGGAGTTCCCGGCCAGGGGAGTGGGGTGTCGGTGAGTGCGATCCCGTGCGCGGCAAGCGCGGCGCGCGGCGCTTCCGGGGGCACCCAGATGAGGGTCGGGGTGGGGTCGGCGGCAAGTGCCGTCAGGAAGCCGCCAAGCGGCGCGTCGGGGTAGCAGAAGAGGGAGATGTGGCGGTAGCGGTCGAGCGGCAGGGGGAGGCTATGGGGCCAAAGAGGGGGCGAGGGGGTGGCGCCGCCAGAGCGGGTGGTGTCGCCGCATCGGGCGGTGACGCCCGGTTGGGGAGAGTCGCATGAGGCGGCGAAGGGGAGTGGCAGCGGCTCTTCGCGCAGGAGGCCACCGCTATGGGGTTCAAATCCGGGGACACACCAGCGGGCGGTAAGGGGGAGGCGCGGGTGGGGGCTCGCAAGACCATGAACCTCAGCGGCCCACGGTTCGGTAACGAGGTGTTCGAGGACGATCCAAGTGGGCGGGGGGGAGATTGCCGCGAACGTCTCAAGCCACGCAGGGGAGAAGCCGCACGCGAAGGCCTCGACCACCGCAGCGACGGTGGTAAGTACGGCGCGATCCACAGGGGTGGGGGCGTCTCTCGTCCAATGGCGCAGTTCAACTGAAGCGGGAAGCGGCGCGTGCGCGGTATAGGTGCGGGCGGCGGCAAGGTCGTCGACCCACCAGATCACCCGCCGGCCGCGGGCAGCAAGCGCGCGGGCCAGGCGCCAGGTCACACCGATATCCCCCCAGTTGTCGATCCGGGTGCAGAAGAGGGCGATGGTTTGTGTGTCCAAGGGGGGGTGCGGTGTGCTCTGGGCAAGCGATTCCGTGTATTATAGAATAGTTGCGTGGTATGGGTCATGGAGAAAGAGATGGATTGGAAACGGGCCGTTGTTCTGGGACTTTTGGCGGTGGGGTCGAGTGGGGCTTGGGCGATGACCGCGGGGGGAGAGGCGGCAGAGACGCAGCTCTCTTTGCAGTTGCCCACCGGGGTCTACCGCTGCGCGTATGGCGAACCGTTGGTCGGGGTCGAACGGGGCGCCGAGTCGGCAACGAGCATCAAGGTCCACTACCGGGGGGCGGTCCATGAGCTCCAGCGCGAGGCGTCGAAGTCGGGGCTGCCGCGCTACGCGAGTGACCGAGCGGGGCTGCTGTGGATCGATTTGCCGTGGAAGAGCGTTTTGCTCAATCTCAAAAACGAGCGGCCGATTGCCAACGACTGCACCTATGCGCCGGAGATCGCGCTTGCGCAACTTGCAAACGGTAGCGGTGAGCCCCCGCGGAGCGAAAAACCGATTCGCACGGCGAAAAAACGCTAGCAAGAGTCAAACCGCCGTTGCGCAGGCAGGACACGCTCTTCAAGCACCTCCTCTAGGTGGGAGGTGCGCTATAATTCATTCTTTTCCTTGGAGAACTGGTTATGGCTATTGAACGGACCTTGTCGATCATCAAACCGGACGCAGTTGCCAAGAACGTCATCGGAAAGATCTACCAGCGTTTCGAAGATGCGGGGCTTAAGATCGTCGCGGCGAAGATGGTTTGGCTCTCTGAGAAAGAGGCGGCTGCGTTCTACGCGGTGCACAAAGAGCGTCCCTTTTTTGCTGATCTCGTCCGTTTCATGACCTCTGGGCCAGTGATGGTTCAAGTGCTCGAGGGGGAGAATGCGATCGCGAAAAACCGCGAATTGATGGGCGCGACCGACCCGAAAAAGGCACTTCCGGGGACGATCCGGGCCGATTTCGCCGAATCGATCGACGCCAACGCCGTCCACGGCTCCGACGGTCCTGAGACCGCGCGCTCTGAGATCGCCTTCTTCTTCCCGGAAATGGCGATCTACTCGCGTTGACCGGTGATGAATAGCCCGCAACCCTTGGACTCAAGTTCGCGCACGAACCTCCTCGCGATGACCCGCGAGGAGCTCGAAGCGTGGTTCGTTGCGCGGGGTGAGAAACCTTTTCGAGCGCGGCAAATCTTTCGCTGGATCCACCGCATGGGGGTGGGGGATTTTGCCGCGATGACCGATGTGGCGAAGGCGTTGCGGGCTGAATTGGCAGAGTGCGCCGCCGTCTTGCCCCCTCAGGTGATCTCCGACCGCGTTTCGGGCGACGGGACGCGCAAGTGGCTTTTGGATGTCGGCAGGGGCAACGCGGTCGAAACCGTCTTTATTCCGGAGCGCAGCCGCGGAACACTCTGTATTTCGACGCAGGCGGGGTGCGCGCTCGATTGCGCTTTTTGCGCGACCGGCAAGCAAGGGTTCAACCGCAACCTCTCGGTGGGTGAGATCATCGGGCAGCTCTGGTTGGCGAACCATGTTTTGGGACCGGCCTATGAGCAGGCGCGGCTTGAGGATGGCGACTGGACCGACAACGGGCGGGTGGTGACCAACGTCGTGATGATGGGCATGGGCGAACCTCTGGCGAACTTCGACGCCGTGGTGCGGGCGATTCGCATCATGCTCGACGATTTCGGTTATGGGCTCTCCCGGCGGCGCGTCACCGTCTCGACATCGGGCTTGGTGCCGGCAATCGACCGGCTGCGGGAAGAGTGTCCGGTAGCGCTTGCCGTGTCGCTCCACGCGGCGAACGACCGGCTGCGCGATGAATTGGTGCCAATCAATAAGAAGTACCCGTTGAAGGAGTTGCTCGCGGCGTGCGCGCGCTATCTCACCGTGTCGCCGCGCGACTTCATCATGTTTGAGTATGTGCTGCTCGCCGGCGTCAATGATACGCCGCGAGACGCTGACGAGCTTTTGGCGCTCACGCGCGACATTCCGTGTAAATTCAACCTGATTCCCTTTAACCCCTTTCCGGGAAGCCCCTTCCGTCGTCCCGATCCGCAGCGGGTTCGCGACTTTGCCGAGCGGCTAATGGCTGCTGGCAAGGTGACGACGATCCGGCGGACGCGCGGCGATGACGTTGCTGCCGCGTGTGGCCAGCTTGCAGGGCAGGTGCAGGATCGTACACGCCGGACGATGCGTGTCGCGGCTGTGGAGGGGTGATGGTGGGGCGCCGCGTGCTCTGGGCGTTCTTGGCTGCGCTGGTGGTCGGGGGGTGCGCGACATCGGGGGGGGTTACAGGCTCCCGAGCAGAGTCTGGCTTTACCTATCCGGCGCCCCTTCTCGACCGTGTGCCCGAGGAGGGGCGGGAAAAGGAGCGTAAAGCGCGGCTTGACCTGGCGCTCGCCTATCTGGAGTTAGGTCGGGTCGATGTGGCGTTGGATGAGATTCAGAAGGCCCGGGCGCTCGACCGCAACGATCCACTCGTTCCCTACGCGTGGGGGCTTGCCCATCTCGCTTTGGGTGATCGCGCAACAGCCGAGGCGAGCTTTCGCGCGGCGGAGCAGTTGGCGCCTGCTGACCCCGATATTCTTCACGCGCTCGGTACACTCTTGTGCGAAGCCGGTCACCACGCAGAGGGGTTGGTGCGGTTGCAGCACGCTGCAGCCAATCCCTACTATCCCCGGCGGGGGCGATCGCTCGCGAACACCGCGTGGTGTGCGTGGCGCGCGGGCGATGAGTCGCAGGCGCAGCAGATGATCGATCTGGCGTTGGCACTCCAGCCTGACGACTTCCTGGTGCAGATGCGCGCGTTGCAGTGGGCGGTACGCAAAAAGCAGTGGGAGGTTGCGGCGCGCCATCTCGATCGGCTGTTGCGCTCGGCACCCGACGATCCGACAGTATGGTGGCTTGCCGCGAACGTCGCCCACGCCAAAGGGGATCGTGTTGAGGAGGCGCGGTGGACGGCGCGGTTGCGGCATGATGCGTCCGAACGGCTCGAGACGCGGCGATTGGAGCGCGGGGAGTGGGAGGCATGGTGACCGAAGGGCAGGGGGCTACGGCCGAAACGGTGGGAGCTGAGATCCGCCGTTTGCGCGAAACTTCGGGTTGGTCGCTCGAGGCGCTCGCGGCGGAACTCAAAATCGCTCCGCGGCAACTGGCTGCACTGGAGGCAGGACAGTGGCAGGCGTTGCCGGGTGCCGTGTTTGTCCGGGGGGTGGTGAAAGGGGTGGCCCGATGGGCTGGGCGCGACCCCGAACCGTGGCTCGCGGCGGTGGCGCGCGTTTTTGGTGAGCAAACGGTGGACCTCATCCCTCCGCGCAACGCCGAAGGGGAGATCGTTGAACGCGGCGCCTTTTGGCGCCGTCCGCTCTTTCGTTTCGTGGTGGGGGCGCTCCTGATTGCGTCGTTGCTTGCCGGTTATTTGCAGTGGTTTGGTGTTTGGGAGAGCGGCGCCACCCGGGAGAGTGGCGGAAGTATGGTCGCGGTCACTCCGCTCATTGCCCCAAACGGCGAGCGGGGTGAACCCGAGCCTCAACGCGAGCCGCTTCGCGAACCATCCGGTGACGAGGGAGCGCATAGGGCGGAACCCGCAGTTCCTGCCGCTCCCGCTGAAGCGGCGGCTAACGGGGCGCTTCCTAAGGGGGGAGGGGAGGCGGTCGAAAAAGGTCTAACGACGACACCCTCATCACGGCAACCGGTTACGCCTATTCTGCCCGAGCGTACGCTCCCATCGGGATCTCCACCCGCAGGTGGTGGTGTGCAACAGCCCCAGCCACCCGCGCAGGCAGGTGAAGCGGAGGCGCGTGGCGAGGTTTCGCGGCGCGGACTCTTGGTGCGCGCCGAGCACGGGGATTCGTGGCTGCGGATCACCGCTGCCGATGGCAAGGTGGTCTATGACGGCGTCTTGCGCCAGGGGTCTCACCGTCTCTTCCCCCCCGATGGGGCTCCCTATTCGCTCCACATTGGGAACGCCAAAGCGTTGCTCCTCGAGTGGGAGGGGCGTGCGCTGGCGCTGCCAGGGCCGGGGGTCGTGCGCATGCAGGTTCCGGGAAAGCCATGACGGGGAAAGCATGACGAAAACCACCGATATCGCGCCCCTCTGCCCGCCGATCTCTGTCGGGCCCGCGCCACGCCGCGCGACCTACGCGGTGCGGGTGGGACGGGTGACGATCGGCTCGGACGCGCCGATCGTGATCCAATCGATGACCAATACCGAGACCAGCGACGTGGTCGCAACCGCGCGGCAGGTGGCGGAGCTCGCGCAGGCGGGGTCGGAATTGGTGCGCATCACGGTCAATAGCGACGCGGCGGCGAAGGCGGTTCCTGAAATCGTCGACCGTCTGATCGCGTGGGGGGTCGAGGTGCCGCTCGTCGGCGACTTTCACTACAACGGCCACCGGCTTCTCGCTGACCATCCCGCCTGCGCCGAGGCGTTGGCGAAGTGGCGGATCAATCCCGGCAATGTCGGCTTTGGCGCCAAACGGGACGCGCAGTTTGCCGCGATTGTCGAGCTCGCGTGCCGCTATGGGAAGCCCATTCGCATTGGCGTGAACTGGGGCAGTCTCGACCAGTCGGTGCTGGCGCGGCTGATGGACGAGAATGGCCGGCGGGCCGAGCCATGGCCGGCGGAGGCGGTGATGCGCGAAGCGCTGGTCACCTCGGCGCTCGAATCGGCGCGGGAAGCGGAGCGGCTGGGGTTGGCGCCGGACCGGATCGTCCTTTCGGCGAAGGTCTCGAGTGTGCAGGATCTGATCGCCGTCTACCGCGCATTGGCGGCGCGTTGTCGCTATCCGCTCCACCTCGGGCTCACCGAGGCGGGAATGGGCAGCAAAGGGATCGTCGCGAGCACCGCAGCGCTCGCGGTCCTGTTGCAAGAGGGGATCGGCGATACGATTCGGGTGTCGCTCACCCCGGCGCCGGGGGAGCCGCGAACGCAGGAGGTGGTGGTCGCGCAGCAGATCGTTCAGGCGCTGGGGTTGCGCACCTTTGCGCCCACGGTGACCGCGTGTCCGGGTTGCGGCCGGACCAGTTCGACGCTCTTTCAGGAACTCGCCGCGCGCACCGAAGCCTTTTTACGCGCGCGGATGCCCGAGTGGCGGCAGCAGTTCGACGGGGTCGAGCAGCTGAACGTTGCCGTGATGGGGTGCGTAGTCAACGGCCCTGGCGAGTCGCGCCACGCCCACATCGGCATTTCGCTTCCCGGTACCGGCGAAGCGCCTGCTGCGCCCGTCTTCGTCGATGGCGAAAAGATTGCGACGTTGCGGGGCGACGGTGTTGCCGAGGAGTTTCTCGCGCTCATTGAGCGCTACGTCACCACCCGCTTTCCCCGGAAAGGATGAGATGAGTCAGAAGATGATCCGCGGCGTTCGCGGCATGAATGACATTTTGCCCCCCGAGTCGCACCTGTGGGGCGAATTCGAAGCACTGGTTCACTCGTGGGCTGCTGCTTACGGTTACCGGCCGGTGCGTCTCCCGATTGTCGAACATAGCGCGCTCTTTACCCGCGCGATCGGCGAGGTGACCGACATCGTCGAAAAGGAGATGTACTCCTTTGAAGACGCGCTCAATGGCGAGCACCTGACGCTCCGTCCCGAGGGGACGGCGGGGTGCGTCCGGGCAGCGATCGAGCACAATCTCCTCCACCATGGGCCGCAGCGCCTCTACTACTGGGGGCCGATGTTCCGCCATGAGCGCCCCCAGAAAGGGCGCTACCGGCAGTTTCATCAGGTGGGGGTGGAGGCGCTCGGCTTTGCTGGGCCGGAGATCGACGCCGAATTGATCCTGATGGGGGCGCGTCTCTGGGACGATCTGGGCATTACCGACGTGCGCCTGGAGATCAATTCGTTGGGCGACAGCAGCGAACGCGCGGCGCACCGTGAGGCGTTGGTTGCCTATTTCCGGGACCATGAGGGTGAGTTGGACGACGATTCGCGGCGGCGTCTCACCCGCAATCCCTTGCGGATTCTCGACAGTAAAAATCCGGCGATGCAGCCGCTTATCGAAGGGGCACCCAAGATTTTGGACTACTTGGGCGCGGAGACGCGGGCCCACTTCGACGCGGTCCTGGAGCTGATCGAAGCGGCGGGGGTCCCCTATCGGATCAATCCGCGGCTCGTGCGCGGGCTCGACTATTACAACCGCACCGTCTTCGAATGGGTGACGCCGAAATTGGGGGCACAGGGGACGATCTGTGCGGGGGGGCGCTACGACGGTCTCTTTGCGCAGCTCGGTGGGAAACCGGCGCCCGCGGCAGGTTTTGCCCTCGGTATCGAGCGGGTCCTCGAACTCTGGTTGGTCTCGGGGGGTGAGCCACCGCGCCCCGAACTCGACGTCTATCTGGTCCATTCGGGCGAAGGAAGCACGCAAGCGGCGTTTCAACTCGCGGAGGCGCTGCGCTCGAGCGGCTTTTCCGTGGTCGTTCATGCCGGCGGGGGCAGCTTCAAGAGCCAGATGAAACGGGCCGACGCGAGTGGCGCAGAAGTTGCGGTGATTTTGGGCGAAGAGGAGCTTGCCCATCAAACCGCGACCGTGAAACCGTTACGCCGCCCGGGGGCGCAGCGGCAGGTGGCGTGGGCGCAACTCGAAGAGGTGGTGGCGCAACTGCAATTGGGGACGGAGACGGACGATGGCGCTGATCCTCTCGCATGAAGAGCAAGAGCAGGTCGATGCCCTCAAGGCGTGGTGGCGGGAAAATCGCCTTTTTCTGATCGCAGCGGTGGGTGCTGCACTCCTCTTTTCTGTCGCTTGGCACGGCTGGCAGTGGTGGCGGGGAGCGCAGGAGCAGCGCGCGGCGCAAGCGTTTGCCGCGCTCGAGGAGGCGCTTGATGCGAACGCCTGGGAGAAGGCGAGTGAAGCGTGGCGGCAGCTCAAGGCGGTGCCGTGGGTGGGCGAGCGGCAGGCGTTCTACGCGGCACTCCTTGTCGCCGATCGCGCGGCAAAAGCCGAGGCGTGGGAGCGTGCGCTACCGGTCGTCACCGAAGCGCTCGCGTTGACCGGGGAGCCTGAGGCGCAGATCCTTTTGCAACTCAATGCCGCAGCGATGCTTTTAGCGCAAGGGAAAGCGGATGAAGCCGCTCGTTTGCTGCCGGTCTCCGTTCCGGCGCCCTTTACACCGCTCCTTGACGAGCGCAAAGGGGATGTGGCGCTCGCGCAAAATCGTCCAGATGAGGCGCTCCGCCACTTTGATGCGGCGTTGGCTGCGGTGACTGACCCCGCGGCGCAGCGTGTGCTGCGCGCCAAGCGGGAGGTGAGCCTAGCGATGGCGAACGCGAACAAGGAGAAAACCCCATGAGTGCGCGCCGCAGATCCCTTTCGGCAGCTGCTTGGGCTGCATTCCTGCTCCTTTCGGGGTGTTCGTCGCTCAACCCCTTTGCCTCATCGGAACCGAAACGCGCGCCGCTCCCGGAGCTCGTCGCCCCTTTGACCGCCCCGGTTCGCTTTACCGCGTCGGTCTCAAACGGTGACCGCCGCTACTTGACCCCGGCACCGATTGCCGACGGTCTGGTCGTCGCGGGCGGCAACGGGGATGTAACCCTCTTCGACGCCAAAGGGACAAGCCGCTGGCAGGTTCAGATCGGAGCACCGATCCTTGCCGGCGTGGGCAGTGACGGGCGGCTTGCCGCGGTGGTGACCGAAAAAGGGGAGGTGGTGGCGTTGAACGTCAGCGACGGTTCGGTGCGCTGGCGGCAAATGGCCGCGCTACCGGCGGTGACCCCTCCGCTTGTTGCTGAGGGGCTCGTTGTGGTACGTGCCGTCGACCATCGCCTGGTGGCGTTTGACGGGTTCGACGGCAAGGAGCGTTGGCGTTATGAACGGCCTTTGCCCCCGTTGTCGCTTCGGCAAAGCGCGCCGCTCCTTGCCGAAGGGGGGGCGATCTTCGTCGGTTATCCCGGAGGTGTGGTGGCTGCGCTCGATCCGAAACGGGGGCAACCCTTCTTTGAACTGACGGTCGCACCGCCCAAAGGGACGACGGAGATCGAGCGGCTGACCGATATCGTCGGGACGATCCTCGTCGACCGCAATGAGCTCTGTGCAGCGGCCTATCAGGTTCGGATCGCCTGTTTCGACCTGCAGAGCGGGCGCGAGGTGGTCTCCAGCCCTGTCTCGACGCGGGTCGGGATCGATCGCGATCTGCGGTCGATCATCACTGTGGACGAGACCGACCGCGTCTTGGCGCTCGACCTCTTCAGCGGCCGGGAGCGGTGGCAGAACGACCGCTTGGCCTATCGTCAATTGACGCGCCCGGTGGTGGTGGGCGACATGGCGCTCGTCGGCGACAGTGAAGGGTATCTCCACGCGATCGACCTGGGGGAGGGTCGGGTGCGGGCGCGGGTTCGGGTGGGGAGCGGCCCCATCGTCGTCCCGCCGCAGCGGTTACCGGATGGCGCCGTTGTGGTGCAGAACCGCGACGGAACGGTGGCAGTCGTGGAGGGGGTTCGGTGAGCGAGCGGTTACCAACACTCGTTTTGGTTGGACGACCCAACGTCGGCAAGTCGACGCTCTTCAATCGCCTGACGCGCTCGCGCGACGCGCTCGTTGCGAATGTTCCGGGGCTGACCCGTGACCGTCGCTATGGGCGGGGGAAGGTGGGGGGGCGCCCCTACTTGGTGGTCGACACCGCCGGCTTCGACCCGACAGCGAAGGAGGGGATTACTGCCGAGATGGTGCGGCAGGCGGAGCTCGCGATCCGCGAGGCCGATCTTGTCCTCTTCGTTGTCGATGCGCGAGTAGGACTCACCCCCCACGACGAGGAGATTGCCGCCTACCTGCGGGCGCTGGGGGTGCCGGTGCGCGTCGTGGTCAATAAAAGCGAGGGGATCGACCGGATTGTGGCGCGGAGCGACTTCTACGCGCTCGGTTTTGGCGAACCGCTCCCGATCTCGGCGTCGCACGGCGACGGGGTGCGGGAGATGATCCACGAGCTGCTTGCCCCTTTCCCCAAACCGAAACGCCCCGAAGAGCCGCTTGCGACGGGTGACGAGGAAGAGGAGCAGGAAGAGGGAATCCGCGTCGCGGTGCTCGGCCGCCCCAACGTAGGAAAATCGACGCTCATCAACGCACTCATCGGCGAAGAGCGGCTGATCGCCTTCGATATGCCGGGGACGACGCGCGACGCGATCGATGTCCCCTTCGAGCTCGACGGGCGCCGCTACACGCTGGTCGATACCGCCGGGGTGAGGAAGAAGGGGCGTGTGACCGACGTGGTCGAGAAGTTTTCGGTGATCAAAGCGCTCCAGGCGGTTGAGCGGGCCCATGTGGTGGTGCTGACCCTCGATGCGACCCAGGAGGTGGGGGAGCAGGACGCCCACCTCGGTGGCTTCATCGTCGAGACGGGTCGGGCGCTCGTCGTCGCCGTGAATAAGTGGGACGCGGCAGACACCTATCAACGGCAGCGGATCAAAAACCAACTCGCGCATAAGCTCGGATTTCTCTCCTTTGCACCGGTGGTGACCCTTTCGGCGAAAACTGGTCATGGCCTCAAGGCGCTGATGAAAGCGGTCAATGAGGCCTACGCGGCGGCGATGAAAAAGCTTCCGACGCCGCAGCTTACCCGAGTCCTTGCGGAACTCGTCAAGCGGCAAGCCCCCCCGCGCCATGGGCTCTTCCGTCCCAAACCCCGCTACGCCCACCAAGGGGGAAGCAATCCCCCGATCATCGTGGTCCACGGCAGCGCCCTCGAGCACCTACCCAAATCCTATGTGCGCTACCTAGAGCACGGTTTTACTGAGGCGTTTGCGTTGAAAGGGACTCCCCTGCGCCTTGAATTCCGCACAACCCACAACCCCTATGCGGAAAAGGAGCGGTGACGCCCGGTGCACGCGGGAAGGAAGTCGCGTACAATATCGTGTTCTCACTCCCCAAAAGATGAGTTACCAAGATGAGCAATAAAGCCCTACAACTGCAAGATCCGTTTCTCAATCTCCTCCGCCGAGAGCGGGTGCCGGTGTCGATCTACCTCGTCAATGGCATCAAGCTGCAGGGTCAGATCGAATCGTTCGACCAGTACGTCGTGCTCCTCAAGAACACGGTGACCCAGATGGTCTACAAGCACGCGATCTCCACCGTCGTGCCGTCCCGTCCCGTGACGCTCCGGGAGGTGCACGGGGAGAGCGAAGAGTCCTGATGTTCGAACGCCCGCGGTTCGGTGAGCGGGCCTGGCTCGTTCAGGTCGATTTCGGCGAAGGAGACGTTGCCGAGTGGCTCGAGGAGCTCCGGCAGCTGGTGTTGAGTGCCGGAGGGTGCATTGTCGGGTCGCTCACCGCCCGACGTGCCAAACCCGACCCGGCGACCTTTATCGGTGCGGGCAAAGTCGAGGAGCTTGCCGCGCTCGTCGCAGAGCATCACGCCGATCTCGTGGTCTTCAACCATCCCCTGACCCCCGGCCAGCAGCGCAATCTCGAGCGGGCGCTCTCCTGCCGGGTGATCGACCGCAACGCGTTGATCCTCGACATCTTTGCGCTGCGCGCGAAGAGCGCTGAAGGGAAGCTCCAGGTGGAGCTCGCGCAGCTGCAGTACTTGAGCACGCGGCTCATCCGCAGTTGGACCCACCTGGAGCGGCAGCGGGGTGGGATTGGGTTGCGCGGCCCGGGCGAGACGCAGTTGGAGACCGACCGACGGTTGATTGGCGAGCGGGTGAAGCGCTTGCGCGAGCGGCTCAAACGCCTTGAGCGGCAGCGGGCGACCCGGCGGCGCGGGCGCATCCGCTACCATGTGCCGCAAGTGGCGCTGGTGGGTTACACCAACGCGGGCAAATCGACCCTCTTCAACGCGCTCACCAAAGCGGAGAGCTACGCGGCCGACCAGCTTTTTGCCACCCTCGACACCACGACGCGGCGGATTTGGCTGCCGACGGTTGGGAACATCGCCCTCTCCGACACGGTCGGTTTCATTCGCGCGTTGCCGCACGATCTCGTCGCCGCATTTCACGCGACGCTTGAAGAGGTGAGAGAGGCCGATCTGCTGCTGGTGGTGAGCGACCTTGCGAGCCGCGACAGCGCAGCGCAGCGTGACGCGGTCACGGAGACGCTGCGGGAGATTGGGGCCGAGAGCGTGCCCGTTCTTGAGGTGGGGAACAAAATCGACCTCCTCGGTCAAACCCCAGAGGTGGTGCGGGAGCCGTGTGGTACGATTCGCCGCGTCACCGTGAGCGCCGCAACAGGAGCAGGGCTTGAGCTCCTCCGCAGCGCGATGGACGAGCGGCTGCAGGCGCTTGCCGAGGAGCAGCGCGGCGCGACTGCGACCAACGACGCCCCGGAATGGTGCGAAAGGGAAAGATCGCCATGGCTTTGAACGACCCGCGGTGGGGTGACGACAACGCGCCCCAGCGACCGACCGAACCCAAGGATCCGCGGCAACGCCCGTTGGGTACTCGTCCCGACGAGGAGGGACCACCCGACCTCGACGAGGTGTGGCGGCAGTTCAACGAACGGCTGAATACCCTCTTTGGCGGCAAAGGGGGGGGAGAGTCCCCCCGTGACCGAGGTTTTGGCAGTGGCGGAAGCGACCCGCGGCGGCTGGGGCTCTTTTTGGGCCTGATTGGGGTCGCGCTACTCGTGCTCTGGTTGGCCTCAGGATTCTACAAGGTCGAAGCCAACGAGCGGGCGGTCGTGCTGCGCCTGGGTAAATACCTCGAAACCACCGAGCCGGGGCTGCGGTGGCGGCTGCCGTGGCCGCTTGAGTCCCATCAGCTGGTCGATTTCACCGGCGTTCGAACGGTCGAGGTGGGCTACCGCGGGAGCGAACGGAACAAGAACCTCCGCGAAGCGCTGATGCTCACCGACGATGAGAACATCGTCACCATCTTCTTCGCGGTGCAGTATCGCCTCAAATCCCCGGAGGACTACCTCTTCCGCGACCGAGCGCCCGATGAGACGGTGAAACAGGTGGCCGAGAGCGCGATGCGGGAGATCGTTGGCAAGAGCAAAATGGACTACGTCCTCTACGAAGGGCGCGAGGATATTGCGGCGCGTTCGCAGGCGTTGATGCAACAGATGCTCGACCGCTACCAGACGGGGGTGCAGATCGTTCGGGTGACGCTCCAGAACGCACAGCCGCCCGAGCAGGTGCAGGCAGCGTTTGACGACGCGGTCAAGGCGGGGCAGGACCGCGAACGGCTGCGCAACGAAGGGGAGGCGTACGCGAACGCGGTGGTCCCGCGGGCACGCGGGACGGCGTCGCGAATGATCGAAGAGGCCGAGGCCTACAAATCGCGGGTGGTGAGCGAAGCGGCGGGGAACAGCCAACGCTTTTTGAGCCTCTACACCCAGTACCGCGAAGCGCCGGCGCTCACCCGCGAACGGCTCTACCTCGAGACGATGCAGCAGGTCTTCACCCACACGAGTAAGGTGCTCGTCGACGCTGAGTCGTCGAACAACCTGTTGCTGCTCCCCCTTGCCGAGCTGCTCGCGCAAAAAGGGCGCGGGAACAGTGGCACTGCCGCGAGCGATGCGAGCCAGGCGCCTGAAGATCTGCTGCGCGACGCGG
Source organism: Hydrogenophilus islandicus (assembly GCF_054657095.1). Classification (NCBI taxonomy): domain Bacteria; kingdom Pseudomonadati; phylum Pseudomonadota; class Hydrogenophilia; order Hydrogenophilales; family Hydrogenophilaceae; genus Hydrogenophilus; species Hydrogenophilus islandicus. Next base: position 31,852 of record NZ_BAAHXE010000005.1, read on the forward strand.
TCTCGGGAGCGGTGAGTCCCGGCGGGGGGAACGCGGGTTCGCCGCTCCCTGACCGGCCGCGCGATGCGGTTCGGGCCTTGACGCGTGATCGGGAGAGTCGCCCATGAATCCGAGAGTTACCCTCTTACTCGGCGTGACGCTGCTCGTTGCAGTGTTGGCCTCGATGAGCCTCTTTGTCGTCGATGAGCGGCGTTACGCGCTCGTGATGCAGTTCGGTGAAGTGCGCCAGGTGATCGACCAGCCGGGCCTTCACGTGAAGCTTCCCCTCATCCAAAACGTCCGCTTTTTCGATAAGCGGCTCTTGACGATCGACACCCCAGACCCCGAGCGGTTCATCACCTCGGAAAAGAAAAACGTCCTCGTCGACCATTTCGTCAAGTGGCGGATCGTCGATCCGAAACAGTACTTCGTCTCGCTTGCGGGGGACGAGCTGCGCGCCCGCACGCGGATTCTGCAGACCGTGAATGCGTCGCTCCGCGAAGAGTTTGGTTTGCGCACCGTCCACGACGTCGTCTCGGGCGAGCGGGACAAGGTGATGGAGGAGGTGCGCCAGAAGACCGACAAAGATGCCCGAACCTTTGGCGTCACCATCGTCGATGTCCGTTTGAAGCGGGTCGACCTCCCCGCCGAAGTCTCGGAATCGGTCTATCGCCGGATGGAGGCCGAACGGAAACGGGTCGCGAACAACCTGCGCTCGGAAGGAGCGGCCGACGCCGAGCGGATCCGCGCCGAAGCCGATCGCGAGCGCGAAGTGATCATCGCCAACGCCTACCGGGAGGCGCAGAGGATCCGCGGTGAGGGGGACGCGGAAGCGGCGCGAGTCTACAACGAGGCGTTCGGCAAAGATCCCGACTTCTTCCGCTTCTACCGCAGCCTCGAGGCGTACCGGGCGAGCTTTGCCCGGCGCGAAGACGTTCTGGTCCTTGACGCGACGAGCGAATTCTTCCGCCACTTTCGCGGCGATCTCAAGGGTTCCGAGGGGTCGCGATGACGTTGTGGACGGTCCCTGACCATTTCCGTGACGAGCTCCCTCCCGCTGCCGAGCAGCTGGAGACGCTGCGGCGGCGGTCGTTGGCGCTGCTGCGCAGCCACGGCTACCAGCTGGTTGCACCGCCCCTTTTGGAGTACTTGGAGGCGCTCACCGTGGGTTCCGGGCGGGATCTTGCGGAGCGGACCTTCCAGGTGGTCGATCCGGTGAGCGGTAAGACGCTCGCCGTTCGTCCCGACATGACGCCGCAGATCGCGCGGATCGACGCGCATCTCCTCAATCGCGAGGGGGTGACGCGCCTCTGTTACTGCGGGCCGGTCGCCCATGCGCGGCCCGCCAACCTCTTGGCGGTGCGCGAACCGTGGCAACTTGGCGCCGAGCTCTACGGCCACGCCGGGGTCGAAGCCGACATCGAAGTGGCGCGGCTGCTGTTGCGGTTGCTCGAGGAGGCGGGGCTTGCGGCGATCCGCCTCGAGTTCGCCCATATGGCGATCTTCCGGGCGCTCACCGCCGGGTGGAGCGAAGAGGAGGCGGAGACCCTCTTTGGGTTGCTTAGGGCAAAGAACCGCGCCGATCTTGCCGATTTCGTTGCGGGACGGTCGTGCGCTGCTGAGGTGGCTGAGGCGCTCCTCTGGTTGCCCCACGCCTACGGCGGTGCCGAGGTAGTTGAGGAGGCTCAAGCACGACTCCCTGCGTGGCCCGAGATCGCGGCGGCACTGGCCCATCTGCGTGCGATTGCCGAAGCGTTGGCCGAGGAGGAGGCGACGATTGGCTTCGACCTCGCCGACCTTCGTGGCTACCACTATCACACGGGGGTGATGTTTGCCGCGTTCGTGCCGGGAAGTGCCGCGGCGGTTGCCCTCGGTGGGCGGTACGACGGGATGGGGGCAGTCTTCGGCCGTGCGCGCGCTGCGACCGGTTTTTCGATCGACCTCAGGTCGGTGCAGCCGCTGTTACCGCTTGCGCCGCTTTCGGGGGCGATCCTTGCGCCGATGCTTCCGCGCGACATCCCGTGTGAGGTGCGGGCGCAACTCGTTGAGCGGGTTCGGGTGCTGCGCGCCCAAGGGGAGGTGGTGGTCGATGAGCTCCCGGGCCATTCGCTCGCGAGCTGGCAAGAGGCGGGATGTACCCGTCGTCTGGTTTGGGAGGGGGGCGCCTGGTCGGTGGTGCCCATCGAGAAGGTCTAACCGAGGAGGGAGGATTCGATGGCCAAAAACGTCGTAGTGGTGGGGACGCAGTGGGGCGATGAGGGGAAAGGGAAGATCGTCGACTGGCTCACCGATTCGGCGCACGGGGTGGTCCGTTTCCAAGGGGGGCATAACGCGGGTCATACGCTGGTGGTGGGCGGAGAGACCTTCAAGCTCAACCTCGTTCCCTCCGGGATCGTTCGCCCCAAAGTGGCCTGTTTCATCGGCAATGGCGTGGTGCTCGACATCCACCATCTCGTTGCGGAGATTGCGGCGCTGGAGGAGGGCGGAATCGAGGTGCGTTCGCGCCTCAAGGTGAGCCCAGGGTGCCCGTTGATCCTGCCGTACCACGTGGCGCTCGACCGCGCGCGCGAGGCGGCGCGCTCTGGGGCGAATAAAATTGGCACGACGGGCAAAGGGATCGGTCCCGCATACGAAGACAAGGTCGCGCGCCGGGCGGTGCGGGTCTATGACCTCTTTGAGCCCGCGCGCCTGCGCGAGCGGATCGAGGCGAATCTCGCGGTGGTCAATCACCTCCTGACGGAGCTCCTCGACGCGGAGCCGGTTACCCTGGAGTCATTCTGGGAGCAGCTCCTTGCGGATGCTGAGGTGATCAAGCCGCTCGTTGCCGACGTCTCCGCCGAGCTCTACCGCATCAACAAGGAGGGGGGGAACCTCCTCTTCGAAGGGGCGCAAGGGACACTCCTCGATATCGACCACGGCACCTATCCGTTTGTCACCTCGAGCAACTGCGTCGCTGGAGCGGCCGCTGCGGGCGCGGGGGTTGGCCCGGGGCGGCTCCACTACGTCTTGGGGATCACCAAAGCCTATTGCACCCGGGTCGGGGGTGGCCCCTTCCCCACCGAGCTCGAGATTGAGCGCGAGGGGACGCCGGGGTGGCAGATGTCGACGAAGGGACGGGAGTTTGGCACCGTCACCGGCCGTAAGCGCCGCTGTGGCTGGCTCGATCTTGCGGCGTTGAAGCGGTCATTGATCATCAATGGGGTGACGGGCCTCTGCATCACCAAGCTCGATGTCCTCGACGGGCTCGAGGAGCTCAAGCTCTGCGTCGGCTACCAGCTCGACGGGGAGCGGATCGAGCTGCTCCCGATGGGGGCGGATGAGGTGGCCCGCTGCCAGCCGATCTACGAGTCGTGGCCGGGGTGGCAGGCGAGCACCTTTGGGGCGAAGCGCTGGGAGGATCTGCCCGCCGCGGCGCGTGCCTATCTCCACCGCATCGAGGAGTTCTGCGAGGTGCCGATCGACGTGATCTCGACCGGCCCCGAGCGGAGTGAAACGATCCTGCGCCGCCACCCCTTCGGCGCGTAACCGACTGCCTCCTTCCGCCCCCCTGGGGGGCGGGTCAGTGGCTTGCGGTCGCGGCAGGAGTCGGCGTCCCCTCTGCGGCGATCGCTTGGCCGCGGGCAAAGGCGGCACGGTTTTTGGCGACCACCGCCTCTCCCTTGCGCGCAAAGCGCGCTTCGATCGCTTGCAGGAGCCTCTCGGGGGTGAAAGGGAGGAAGGGGCTCGCGGCGCCGAGCATCAGTACGTTCCCTAGGCGGATGTCGCCGAGCGCTTGCGCCTCTGTGGCTGCGTCGAGGATGAGGACGCGGCGGCCCGAGGCGACGAGCTGTTCGTGCGCGTCGCTGGGGTAACGGTAGAGCCCCAGTTCGACCACCGGGGGGACGATGCGGCCGCTGTTGACGACGAGCGTCGCCTCCGGGCGGCTCCACGGCAACCACCGCAGCGCTTCGGCGATCTCGAACGCCAAGATCAGGTCGGCGTTGCCTGGGTCGATCTGCGGCGATAGGACCCGTTCGCCCACCCGAAGGTGCGAGGTGACGACGCCTCCGCGCTGCGCCATGCCGGCCACTTCGCTCTTTTTGACGTCGAGCCCGAGGTGGAGCGCCGCCTGCGCGAGAATCTCCGACGCGGTCAAGACCCCTTGACCACCGACGCCGACGATGAGGATGTTCATCACCGTCATGGGGTCGCCTCCACGACGCTTAGCGCCGCTTGGGCATGGTCGCGATCGGCAACGGTGTGGTGGGAGAGTGTCGCCGGCTGGATCGCGTCGGGGGCACACGGCTGGAGGCAGAGGCCGCAGCCGGTGCAGGCGACGGTGTCGATCGTCACAAACGCCAGTTCCACCGTTTTACCGCTCGGCTTCACGGCGTCGCGCCGTTCGCGGACGTGGATCGCGGGGCAGCCGACGTCGAGACAGTTGCCGCAGCCGGTGCACCGCTCCTCCTCGACGCGGTAGGGGGTGCGGGGAACGAAGCGGTCGGTGAGAACACACGGTTGGTTGGTGATGATCACCGACGGGCCGTCGTAGGCGATCTCGCGCCGCAGCGTCTTGAAGAGGGTGGGGAGTTCGTACGGGTCGACGACCGCGACATGTTCGGCCGGAACGCCGAGCGCTTGCACGAGTGCGGCAAAATCGACGCGAGGGGCCTCTTCGCCACGGAGATTCCGGCCGGTTCCAGGGTGGTCCTGCCCGCCGGTCATGCCGACGGCGCGGTTGTCGAGGAGCAGCACGGTGATGTTGGCGCGGTTGTAGACGGCGTCGACGAGGCCGGTCATCCCCATGTGGAGAAAGGTGGAGTCGCCGATCACCGCGACGATGCGTTGCTTGGCATCCTCGGGCTGCCGCCCTTTATCCATCCCGATCGCCATCGGAATCGAGGCCCCCATGCTGATGCAGGTGTCGAGCGCGTTCCACGGGTGGCCAGCCCCGAGGGTGTAGCAGCCGATGTCGCCTGCAATGACGACGTTGCGCAGCTGCGACAGGGTGTAATAGACGCCGAGATGGGGACAGGCGACGCAGAGAGAAGAGGGGCGGGGAAAGAGGGTGATCGGTTGTGCGGGGAGTGACCCTTTTTCAGCGTGGTGCGATGAGACGGTCGCGGCAACGGGCGATCGGCGCGAAGCGGCAGCTGAGGGGCTTGGTGCCTCTTCCCTGAGCGCCGCTTGCAGACGTGTTGGCGTCAATTCGCCCCAGCGGGGAAGACGCTCCTTGCCGACAACAGCGAAACCCGCGGCGCGCAACTCCTGTTCGACCAGGGGCTCGGTCTCTTCGACAACGACGACCGTTTCGCACAGCGCGGCCAGTTGGTGACAGAGCGCAAAGGGGAGCGGGTGCGACCAGCCGAGTTTGAGGACAGGGGCGTCGGGAAAAGCCTCTTTGACGTGGTAGTAGGCAGGCCCCGAGACGACGAAGCCCCAGCGGCGATCATTTCCCGGTTCGAGGCGGTTGAGCACGCTCTTTTCACTCAACGCGCGCCACTCGTTTTCCCGCTGGTGTTGCCACGGGAGTCGCTCTTTCGCGTTTCCCGGCACCATCACCCAGCGCGCTGGGTCTTTGCGAAAGCGGCGTGTCTCGTCGGGGTGTGGGGGTTGGCGCGTCCCGACCGTGACCGGGGTCTTGACGTGGCAGACGCGGGTCGTGAGGCGTAGAATCACCGGGACGCCGAGCGTTTCACTGAGGGCGAAGGCCTCCCGGGTGAAGGTCAGCGCCTCTTGCGAGTCGGCCGGTTCAATGACGGGGAGATGGGCGAAGCGCCCCCAGTAGCGGGAGTCCTGTTCGTTTTGCGACGAGGAGAGACCGACATCGTCGGCAACCGCGATCACCAGGCCGCCGACGACGCCCGTGAGCGTTGCAGTCATCAGCGTGTCAGCGGCGACGTTCAGGCCGACATGCTTCATCGCGCAGAGCGCGCGGCTTCCCATCACCGACGCGCCCAGGGCGACTTCGAGGGCAACCTTCTCATTGACCGACCATTCGGCGTAGCCGTCGGGGGCGTGGGCGAAGGTTTCGAGGATTTCGGTTGATGGCGTCCCAGGGTAGGCGGCGGCCACCGCGACGCCCGCTTCCCAGGCGCCGCGGGCGACCGCTTCGTTGCCTGAGAGGAGCGCGCGCGTCCCTGCGGGTAGTGTGAATGGATTCATGGGTCCCTCCCTTGTGGAACGGGAAATCGTAACAAAAGGGAGGGAGGTTGGCTTTGATCTAGGTCAACGAAGGCGCAGTTCGCTCACCGCTTTGCGTTGCGCGGCGCGAACCGTCTCCCAGTAGCGCCGGGCGAGCCGCTCCCAGGTGGCGCGGTCGTTGGCGGCGAGCAGCCGATCGATCGTCTCCGCCGTCGTCTCACCGGGGAGCGCTTCAGGGGCGAAGAAGTCGGCAACCGGCGCAAGGTCGACGCCATTCTCCCGCTGCCACCGCCAGTAGTGGGCAAAGAGGTCGATGAGGCGTGGCGTCTCCCAGAAGCGGCTTGCCGGTTCTTCGGCAGCGAAGATCTCCTGCGTGAGGCGCACGATCCGCTCGGGGTAGTCGTCGGGCAGTTCCCGGTGCTGGGTCAGGAGCTGCGCGGCCATCGGTTCGCCCCATGCGCGGTGGAAGCGGCAGAGTCCTGCGTTGTCCGAAAGGAGTTCCCCAGCCATCCGCGCGACGTTCCATTGGCCAAGCGACTCAGGGGAGAGAAGGTCGTGGCCGTAGAAGACATAGTACTTGCCCATGAGGGGCATCGGGCTGAACATCCCGGGGACGAAATATTGGTTGGGAACGAGTCCTCCCCGCTCGCCGTGGGCGAGATAGACCGCGCGGTCGCCGGGGCGCGTCGCGGGGTATCGGGCGTTCAGTGCCTGGGCGGCGACGCGGATCCCCTCGCGCAACGGGCTTGCCCGTTCGTCCCAGAGGATCACATCGATCGCCCGCAGTGCATAGTCGGCGTTCGCGGCGCTGTCGGCGACAACGTCGAACGCAGCGGGGTCGGCGGTGAAACCGCGGAACCGCAGTTCCGCAGCGGGGGGGAGGCCAAGGTCCGCCGGGTCGAAGTCACCCTGGGCCACCGCCTCGAAGAGCCAGCCGAGCATCCCCCCGAGTTGGATCGCGTCAAACCCCATCGCGTCGGCATATTCGTTGATCCGCTCGGCGGCGCGCTGGTCGAAGATTCCAATCAGCGGACCTAAAGCATGGTACGGCTCGTAGTCCTTTTTGTAAGGACCGTTCATTTTTTTGCAGCTGACCGAGCACGGCTCGCCGCAGTGTTCAAACTGCTTTGGCGCGATCGTCTCCTCTTGGAACTGCTTCCAGTAGTGGCCCAAGACAAACGTTTCGAGCTGCTTGATCCGCTCTTCGCGCGGCGCAAAGACGCTCTGGTAGTGGAACGACAAAATCTTGTCGCCCATCGCGGCGTAGTTGGAGCCGAAGGTGCCGCCAGTGCCCGTTTTGGGGTCGAGCGAATATTTCTGGGTGGTGCGCTGTTCCACCCGGATGTAGCGGTCGCCGAAGCGGGCGGTGAAATCGGGGTCATACTCCTTGGTGCTCTCCTTCGTGCCGGGTTCCCAGTCGCCGCCGAAGAGGAGCGCGGCGACGTTGAAGTCGCGCAGGAGCGTCGACCCCATCCCACCCCGGCCGCAGAATTCGGTGACCCAGGTGATCGCCCCCTTCTCCACCGGATTGGAGACGATCGTCCCCTCCCAGGTCACGGCCGCTGCCGGTCCCACCGCCATCGCCCGCACCTTTTTGGCCGGGAAGTTGCCGCCGAAGCGGTCGATCACCGCTTGCTGCACCGCGAGCGCGCCGCGGAGCCGCGCGCCGTCACTCGTGCGGTGGTACCCCTCGCGCCAGAGCGCTTCGAGGTCGGGAAGCGGCTCCACGGTCACGGTCGGTTGATTCCCATCAAAGCGCAAAATCACCACCGACGGGTGGGGTGCGCGCCCCAAGAGGGTGACCCACGGCACGCCAAAGTGTTTGAAGGTGTACGCGGCGCCGCCTGCCGAGGAGATGTAGAAACTCTCCCAGAGGTGACTGTAGCCGCAGACGAAGAGGCGGCGCGTTCCCGCAAGCGGCGAGTCGGCAAGCCGCCCAACGCCCAGAGAGAAGGCCTTCTGCCCATACTGGCGGTAGACCTGCCAGCCATATTCGATCGGGCCAGTGAATTGAGTCGCGGGATGGGCGGTGAGGGAGAAGTCACCCGAATCCAACGCCACCGTGACGCTGCGCGGAGGGAGCCACGGGGTCTCAGTGACTGCGAGAGGGGGTTGGGGTGCGTTCATGGCTTGGTTTCCCAGTAGGGTTCTTCCATCATGATAAACTAAAATGGCTCGATTTTCCTTGAGGTGGGTCAACACTTGGCGAGGCAAGCGGGGTGGGCATTGCGTTGCCTCGCCTTTTTTTTGTTATAATGCGAGTCCCTTGCCGTTGTAGCTCAGCTGGTAGAGCAACTGATTCGTAATCAGTAGGTCGGCGGTTCGAGTCCGCCCAACGGCACCAGGGGAGTCACCTGGGGATGCGGAGAGGTACCGAAGTGGTCATAACGGCGCCGACTCGAAATCGGATGGTCGGGTAAAACCGGCACGCGGGTTCGAATCCCGCCCTCTCCGCCAGCGATGCTCTGCTAGAAACTTCTGCTGAAGGTCAGAAGCACGCGATTTTTTCCAGCCTCGTAAGCGCTGCTGCCGTCGTGCTTGACGAAGCAGTAGAGGTCACGTGGGCCAGCGGGCCCGCTTCCGGCGCAGCGGTCCCGGGCAGTGGTGGTCGAATAAGCTAAGCCGACGACGCCAAACCCAACGTCTTTGGTGACGCCTACCTTGAAGTCGGAGTAGGAGGCGTCGCTCAGCCCCTTGACATTTTGATGGCCGATGTGACCGGTGATCCCCCAGCCATCACCGAGATCGTACGTCGCATTCAATTCCAGATAGCCGGAACCGCTGGTTTTGCCACCGTCAGGCTGTGTCCAGCCAAAAAGGCTCCCGGTGGTGCGCGAATACTTGAGTGTCAGCCATCGCCACGACAGCGCCCCGTAGAGTTCAACGGTGTCGGGTTTAGCGTTGCCACTCGGTTTGCCGCTGCCCGGGTAGTTATAGGTCAGCACGCCGACGTCGAAGCCGAACTCGTCGGTAATGGCGCCTTTGTAGCCGCCATACACATCGATCTCGAGGCTGGCACTGGCACCGGCGACACTGTCGTTGATCCAGGAGATATTCGACCCCCAAACGCCTGCGTAGAGACCGCTACGGTGGGCGTAATCGAAACCACCTTGCAAGGCCGGCTTGCCTCGGGTTTGCGCGATTCCCCGATAGAGATATTCGGAGGCGAAGGTGATGTTGCCAGTGAATGTGTGCTCTGCTGCGGCTTCATCGGCGAAAGCAAGCGGGGTGAATGTGGCTACGGTCACCACGGCGATCCATTTTCGTCTGAAGTCCATCGGAATGCTCCCAAAAGGTGGAAAATGATTGCAAGGGCAAAGGAAGCAAAAAATGTGCCAGATGATGAATCTCTACCGTTTGCGTGGCACGTTCAGAGAAAAAGCCGGTTCTTCAAGCGAGGTAAGAAGTGAGGAGCGGTTGGGAGACCAACCCCTGCTCTGAGACGATGCGTTGATGCACAGCAACGGTGCATTTGACGGAGAATCATCAGCGGGTAGAATTTTCCTTGGGCTGCTCGGATTGGCAATGATTGGAGGTTGCCCTGCCCATGCAAAAGCTGCTCTTCTGGATCGGCGTGATCGCGCTCGCGCTTTCCTTCCTCTACCCATGGCTCAGTAAATTGCCGTTGGGCCGCCTGCCGGGCGACATTGTGATCGAGAAGGAGAACTTCACCTTCTACTTCCCAATCACCACCAGCCTCGTCGTCTCGCTTCTTTTGTCACTCCTCTTCTGGCTGTGGCGAAAATAGCGGGGGGCGCGCTAGAATCGCTGCAGTTTTCTTTTTTCGGTCTTTTCGATGCGCCTCTTCTCTTCCCTCTACGCCCGGGTGATGCAGTGGGTGCGCCACCGCAATGCGCCGTGGTTTCTTGCCCTCCTCTCTTTCGCCGAATCCTCCTTTTTTCCCGTTCCCCCCGACGTCATGCTCGCGCCGATGGCGATGGCGCAGCCGCGGCGGGCGTGGCGCCTCGCGCTCCTCACCACCGTCGCGTCGGTGGTGGGAGGCGTTGCCGGTTATGCGATCGGCTGGGGCGCTTTTGCGGCGATCGAGCCGTGGTTGCAGGGGTCCCGCTACTGGGCCGCCTACCTGACGGCGCGGGAGTGGTTTGAAGCGTGGGGTGTCTGGGCGGTTTTCGTCGCGGGCTTTTCGCCGATCCCCTACAAGGTGTTCACGATTGCCGCGGGGGTGCTGCAGATGGCACTTCTCCCTTTCATCGCTGCGTCGTTCGTTGGCCGGGGCTTACGCTTCTTTCTCGTAGCCGGCTTGATGGCGTGGGGAGGGGAGCGGCTTGAGGCGACGCTGCATCGCACGATCGACCGCATCGGCTGGGCGACTGTGGCGCTTGTGGTGGTGGCGCTGGGGTGGTACGCGGCGCGGGGGTAGGAGGGCGTCTCGCGTGGTGTGCGGTTGGCGCACGTCAGCGGTGGGAGGGGAGTCCTTTACCGCCCGCGCAGGAAGAGGGCGTCGAGCGCGGCCAAAGGGAGTTCGATCCACGTGGGGCGGCCGTGGTTACACTGCCCACCCCGCTCTGTCGCTTCGAGGTCGCGTAAGAGCGTCTCCATCTCGTCGTGGGTGAGCCGCCGGTTGGCCCGCACGGCGCTGTGGCAGGCGATGCGGGCAAGGAGCCGGTCACGGTAGGCGGTGGCGGCGTGAGCACTCGGGGCGTCGGCGAGTTCGGCGAGGATTTCGCCGACGAGTTCGGGGATGTCGTTGGGAGCGACGAACGACGGGTGGGTGCGCACCGCGATCGTCTGCGCGTCGATCTGGCTTGCCTCAAATCCGAGTGACGCGAGGGTTTCGCGGTGTTCGCCGAAGAGCGCAAGCGCCTCACCGCGCAACGGCACGGGGATGGGGGTGAGGAGCGGTTGCGGCAGGATACCGGTCGCGTCGTAGGCGCGTTTGAGCCGCTCGTAGAGGATTCGCTCGTGGGCGGCGTGCATATCGACGACGACGAGCCCCCGTTCATTCTGCGCCAAGAGGTAGATGCCATGGAGTTGCGCGAGCGCGTGACCGAGTGGCGGTGTTTCCTGAGAGGGTGCGTGCTCCGGGGGTGTCTCCTGGGGGAGCTGGTTTTCTGGTCTTAGCGGTTGTTTGGCACCGGTTCGCGCGTCGGGAGCGGGGGGGCTGGTCTCGGGTGGCGCCGCGGGGGTACGCGGCTCAGGGTGGAGGGGGAGCGCTTCTTGGCGAAAGGCGTGTGCGGCGAGGTCGAGATAGCGGGTGATCGTCGGCTCGGCGACGCGCGGAGGAGAAGAGCGGAAGGAGTTGGAATAGGCCGTGTGCGGCGGCGCAGCGGGGGTGGCCGCGCGCACGCGGTCTGAAGCGGAGGGGGTCAGAGAGTCTGAAGGGGCGGGTCTCAGGGAACCGCTCGCAGGAGCTACCGTCGGCGCGAGCGCGGCGCTGACCGCAGAGTGGACGAGGTGAAAGACGGCGTTCGGGTCGCGGAAGCGGACCTCGCTCTTTGCGGGGTGGACATTGACGTCGACCCGCTCCGGGTCAATGGTGAGAAAGAGGGCGTAGCTCGGTTGCCGCTCGCCGTGCAGGATGTCGGCGTAGCTTCGCTTGACCGCCTGCGCAAGGAGCCGATCGCGCACCGCGCGCCCATTGACGAAGAGGTATTGCACCGCTTGCTGGGGGGTCGCTTGAGCAAAACGCGGTTCGATCACCCACCCGAAGAGCTCTGCTGCCGGGGTCGTCGCCGTGACCTCGCGCCAGCGGGTAGGGTCTTCGGTGAGGAGCGTAAAAAAACGGTGGGCGGGGGGTTGCGCGGGGAGACGCCAGAGGGTTTTGCCGTTGTGGAGGAGGTGCCAAGCGACCTGCGGGTGGGCGAGCGCCAGCCGCCGCGCCGCCTCTTGGGCGTGGTGGAGCTCGGTGGCCGGACTCTTGAGAAATTTGCGCCGCGCGGGGACCGTCGCGAAGAGGGCGCGGCAGTCGACCTCTGTGCCGGGGGGGATCGCGCACGGGGCGATTTCGCCGCTCGCGACGTCGAGCCTCATGCCGTGGGGAGCGCCACGGGGACGCGAGGCGATCGTGAGCTGGGTGACCGCGGCGATCGCCGCGAGCGCCTCGCCGCGAAATCCTTTGGTCGCGACGCGCACGAGATCGTCGAACGAGCCAATTTTGCTCGTCGCGTGGCGCGCGACCGCCAACGGGAGCTCGTCGGCGGGAATGCCGCAGCCGTCATCGCGCACGCAAACCCGGTCGATTCCGCCCCCTTCGAGGCGAATTTCGATCGCTGTCGCGCCGGCGTCGAGGCTATTTTCCGCGAGCTCTTTGACGATCGACGCGGGGCGCTCGACCACTTCGCCAGCGGCGATCTGGTTGATGAGGGCGTCGGGAAGGAGCTGAATGGGCATGGGGCGATTGTACGACAGGCGTACAATCTCGCGTGTGTGCATCACGGAACGACGCGATGGGTCAAGCCACTAAAAGGTTAGTTATTCTCATCTCCGGGCGCGGGAGCAACATGGAGGCGATCGTGCGCGCCCAGATCCCCGGAGCCGAAGTGGCGGCGGTGGTCAGTAATCGACCCGATGCGGCCGGGTTGCGCTTTGCCGCAGCACACGGGATTCCGACCGTGGTCGTCGACCACAAAGCTTACGGCAGCCGCGACGCGTTTGATCAGGCGCTCGCGGAAGCGATCGACCGGTTCCACCCCGACCTCGTGGTGCTCGCGGGGTTCATGCGCATTCTCGGCGAAGCGTTTGTCGCCCGCTACGCGGGGCGAATGATGAACATCCATCCGTCGCTCCTGCCGGCGTTTCCTGGGTTGCATACCCACGAGCGGGCGATCGCCGAGGGGTGTCGGCTCCATGGCGCGACGGTCCACTTTGTCACCCCGTCGCTCGACCACGGCCCGATCATCATCCAAGCGGCGGTGCCGGTGTTGCCCGACGATACGCCGGAGCGGCTCGCTCTTCGGGTGCTGCGCGAAGAACACCGGATCTACCCGCAGGCGATCCGCTGGTTTGTCGAAGGGCGGCTCGCGCTTACCCCCGAGGGCCGGGTGGTGGTCGCCGACGCCCGTTACCCGGAGCGGTCGCTGCATCTACCGGAGGTCGAGGCGTGAGGGGGTGGGTGCTCGGCGTTCTCCTTGCCCTTCTTCTGGGGAGTCACGCGGCATGGTCAAGGGAAAAAGCGGCGTCGCCTGCGCCGCAGGGGGCGGCCGAATACCGGGTCTCTCGCGAGGGGCTCGCGGTGGGAACGGCACGCCTTGCGTGGGAGCGTCTTACTGACGGGCGTTACCGGATTGTGCTGCAGACCCAAAGCGCCGGCGTCGCAGCGCTCCTTGTCCCTTTTGACGAGACGCGGGTGAGTGAGGGTGTGATCCGCTCGGGGTGGTGGATTCCGACCCGTGTGGTGCGCAGCCGCCCGGGTAAAGCGGAGGAGGTGATCGAGCGGACGAATAACGGCGTTCAGGTGACGCGCAAAGGGGCGGTGATCCACTACGCGGCGCCCGAGGAGGCGCAGGATTTCTTGAGTCTCCTCTTTTCGCTGCCGAGCCGCGCGGCAGAAGGCGTTACCGCAGGCGAGACGACGCTTTTGGGTGTGAAGCGCGGCAAGGCGATCCGCTACCGGCTGGTCGGTGAAGAGCAGACGCGCCTCGCGAACGGCGATGAGGTGGCGACGGTGCGCTTTGCGGCAGAGACCCCCAACGGCGACTGGCAGGTGGGGGTGTGGTGGCAGAAGGAGCCGACGGTGCGGCTCGTCCGCCTGACCGTTACGGGCGAAGAGGGGGCGTTTGCCTATGAACTTCAGCGTTGAGTGGCTCCAGCCCCGCATTCAGGCCACCGTTCAGGCGCTCTCCGAGGCGCTCACCTTCACCGCCCCAGCCGACAAGGTCCTCTCGGCCTTTTTCCGCGAATGGCCCAAACTGGGGCAGCGCGACCGGGCATTTATTGCCGAAAACTACTACGGTGTCATCCGCCACTACCGACGGCTCACCGTCTGGGCGGAGACGACCGCACCGCGGCGGTTGCTCTTGGCGTGGTTCGTCACCGGCTGCGGTTGGTCGGTCGCGCGATTGGCGCCCCTTCTGGTTGCCGACGAAGCCGAATGGCTCGCTGCGCGCAAAGCGGCGATGGCGCACTACCCCTGGAGTGACGCCGAGCGGTTGAGCCTCCCCGACTGGCTCTGGACGCGGCTCTCGGCGGCCTACGGCGAGGAGGAGGCTCGCGCGATCGGCGCGGCGCTCCTCGCGTCGGCCCCGTTGGATCTGCGGGTCAATACCCTCAAGGCGAAGCGCGACGCGGTGCTCGAACGGTTGCGCGCGTCGGGAGTCGATGCTGCTGCCACGCCGTGGTCGCCGTGGGGGATTCGCCTCACCGACCGGATCGCGCTGCCGACCCACCCCCTCTACCGCAACGGGGTGGTCGAGGTGCAAGATGAGGGGAGCCAGTTGGTCACCCGGCTCGTCGCGCCGAAGCGGCGGCAGACGGTGGTCGATTTCTGCGCCGGCGCGGGGGGGAAGACCCTTGCGCTCGCGGCGATGATGGAAAACACCGGTCAGATCTTCGCGCTCGACGCGATCGCGAAGCGCCTCGCCGGGTTGCGGCCGCGTCTTGCGCGCGCCGGTGCCACCAACGTCCAGCCTCTGGCGATTGCAAGCGAACACGACGCGAAACTAAAGCGGCTCGCGGCAAAGGCCGATCGGGTGCTCGTCGACGTCCCCTGTTCCGGGATCGGGACGGTGCGCCGCAACCCCGACTTCAAATGGCGGCAGAACGAAGAGACGGTGGCGGCGCTCGTGGCGCAGCAGAGCAGCATCCTCACCGCGGCCGCGCGACTGGTCAAACCCGGCGGGCGGCTCATCTACGTCACCTGCAGCATTCTTCCGGATGAGAACGACGAGGTGGTGCAGCGGTTTCTCGCCGAACACGGCGATTTTGCCCCGATCCCCTGGGAGCGGCTCACCGCCGACTGGCGGCACGCCGAGAGCGGGGCGCCGTTCACGAACGGCCCTTGTCCGGTGGGTGGCATCGCCGAGGCGGTTCGCCTCTTTCCCCACCGCCACGGCTGCGACGGTTTTTTTGCCGTGGTGCTCGAGCGCCGTTGCGGCTAGAATAGGAATTTCGTTTGTCGATACCAGGAGGAGTGATCATGAGTGAGACTTTCACCGCATTGATGATTCGCGAAAATCCGGAAGGGGGGGTGACCGCAGCGTGGGAAGCCGTGCCCTTCTCGGCGCTCGACCCGGGCGAGGTGCTAATCCGCGTCCACTACTCGAGCATCAACTACAAGGACGCCCTTGCCGCAACGGGGAAAGGGAAGATCATCCGCCGTTTCCCCTGTATCGGCGGGATCGATCTCGCCGGGACAGTGGTCGAGTCGTCTGACCCGCGCTTTCGCCCGGGGGATCGGGTGATCGCCACCAGCTACGACATCGGCGTTTCGCACCATGGCGGCTACGCCGAATATGCGCGCATTCCGGCGAAGTGGATCGTGCCGCTCCCTCAGGGGCTCGACCTCTTCGAGGCGATGGCGCTCGGCACTGCAGGGTTTACCGCCGCGTTGGCGGTCGAACGGATGGAGCACGAAGGGCTGAAACCGGAACTGGGGCCGGTGGTGGTGAGTGGCGCCACCGGGGGTGTGGGGATGCTGGTGATCCAGATGTTGGCCGGCCGGGGGTACCACGTGGTGGCGCTCACCGGCAAAGCCTCGGAGGAGGCGCAGCTCAAGGCGCTCGGTGCCGCAGAGATCCTCGACCGCACGACGATCGATTTCGCCGCAACCCGGCCGCTCGAGAAAAGCCGCTGGGCTGGCGCGGTCGATAACGTCGGCGGGCCGATTCTCCACTGGATGCTGGCGACGATGAAGCAGGCGGGTACGGTGGCGTCGATCGGCAACGCCGCTTCCTTCAAACTCGAAACAACCGTCTTCCCCTTCATCCTGCGGGGGGTGAGTCTGCTCGGCGTCGATTCGGCCTACACCGATTTTCCGCTGCGGGGGAAAGTGTGGGAGCGGTTGGCCACCGACCTCAAACCGCAGCACCTTCGGGCGATCACCCGCGAAGTGCCTCGGACGGCGCTCCCGGCGATTTTTGACGAATTCATCGCGGGGCAGGCGAAGGGGCGGACGGTGGTGAAAATCAGTGACCTGTGATGCATAATTATTGATTCAGGTTTGAGTGACTTCAGGGAGGAAAGAGCAATGGGTGCCTACGAGACCTTCTACCGCCGTTCGATCGACGAGCGCGACGCCTTTTGGGCGGAGGAGGCGAAGCGAATTCATTGGCACAAGGCGCCGGAGGTGATCTGCGACTATTCGCGGCCCCCGTTTGTCCGCTGGTTCAAGGGCGGAGAGACCAACCTCTGCTACAACGCCGTCGACCGCCACGCGCTCGCGCGCCCCAACGACACCGCGCTCATCTACGTCTCGACCGAGACCGACGAGGAGCGGCGCTACTCTTTTGCCGAACTCCAGCGCGAAGTGGAACGGATGGCGGCGATCTACCAGAGCCTCGGGGTGCAAAAGGGCGACCGGGTGTTGATCTACATGCCGATGATCCCGGAAGCGGCCTTTGCGATGCTCGCTGCGGTGCGGATTGGCGCGATCCACTCGGTGGTCTTTGGCGGTTTTGCCGCGGCGTCGCTCGCGACCCGCATCGACGACGCGCAGCCCAAAATCATGGTTACGGCCGACGCGGGGATGCGCAACGGCAAAGTGGTGCCGTACAAGCACCTCGTCGACGAGGCGTGCCGCTTGGCGAAGACGCCGCCCGAGAAGGTGGTGATCGTCGATCGGGGGTTGGACAAAGGGTTCCCGCGCGTCGCGGGCCGTGACCTCGATTACACGGAGCTCGCTGCGCACCACCGCGACGCCGTGGTGCCGGTCGAATGGGTCGAGTCGACCCACCCGAGCTACATCCTCTACACCTCCGGGACGACCGGAAAGCCGAAAGGGGTGCAGCGCGACACCGGCGGCTACGCCGTGGCCCTTGCCGCTTCGATGGACTACATCTTCTGCGGCAAGCCTGGCGAGACGATGTTTGCCACCTCCGACATCGGTTGGGTCGTCGGCCACAGTTACATCGTCTACGGCCCGCTCCTTGCTGGGATGGCGACGATCTTCTACGAGGGGACGCCGCTTCGGCCCGACCCGGGGATCTGGTGGCGGATGGTGGAAAAGTATCGCGTCACGGTGATGTTCTCGGCCCCCACGGCGATTCGCGTCCTCAAGAAGCAGGACCCCGGATACCTCCGTTCCGCTGACCTCTCCACCTTGAAGCACCTCTTCCTTGCGGGCGAGCCGCTCGATGAGACGACCCACCGCTGGATCCACGAGGCGTTGGGCAAACCGGTGATCGACAACTACTGGCAGACCGAAACCGGCTGGCCGATGCTGGCGATCTGCCGCGGGATCGAAGAGAAACCGGTCAAGTATGGCTCTCCCGGCTTTCCCGTCTATGGCTACAACCTCAAGATCTTCCGCGAAGATGGCACCGAGTGTGGCCCGAACGAGAAGGGGATCGTCGGTGTCCTCCCGCCGCTGCCACCCGGATGCCTGAGCTCCGTCTGGGGGGACGACGAGCGGTTCATCAAGAGCTACTTCAGCCTCTTCCGCGAACCCCTCGTCTACTCTTCCGCCGACTGGGGGATCAAAGACGAGGAGGGGTACCACTTCATTCTGGGGCGGACCGACGACGTGATCAACGTCGCCGGCCACCGCTTGGGGACGCGCGAAATTGAAGAGGCGGTCCAGGCGCACACGGCGATTGCCGAAGTGGCCGTCGTCGGCGTCCACGACGAGGTGAAAGGGCAGGTGCCGATCGCCTTTGCGGTGGTGAAGGACCCGTCGCGGATCGAAAGCGACGAAGGGCGCAAGCAGCTCGAAGCGGAGGTGAAGCAGAAGGTCGACGAGCTCCTTGGCGCGATCGCCCGGCCCCACCGCGTCTATTTCGTCGCGGGCCTACCCAAGACCCGCTCGGGTAAGATGTTGCGCCGGTCGATTCAGGCCCTGGCCGAAGGGCGTGATCCGGGGGATTTGACGACGATCGAAGACCGCTCCACGCTCGACCAGATCGCCGACGTATTGAAAAACCAATAATCAGAATAAAATAGCTGCTTGGGGAACCGGAGGGTACGGTTCCCCCTTTTCGTTGATGGGAAGATGATGAACCACCTGATGAACACCTACGCCCGGTTGCCGGTCGCTTTTACCCACGGCAAAGGGGTCTGGCTCTACGACGAGGCGGGCGAGCGCTACCTCGACGCGCTTGCGGGAATCGCCGTCTCGACCTTGGGGCACGCCCACCCGCGGCTCGTCGAGGCGATCTGCGCGCAAGCGGGACGGGTCATTCACACCTCCAACCTCTACCGCATTCCGCAACAGGAGGAGCTTGCTGATCGCCTCTGCGCGTTGAGCGCGATGGACGAGGTCTTCTTCGCCAACTCCGGCGCGGAGGCAAACGAAGGGGCGATCAAGCTCGCGCGCCTCTACGGCCACCAGCGTGGCATTGCCTGCCCCAAGATCATCGTGATGGAGCAGGCGTTTCACGGCCGGACACTCGCTGCGTTGTCGGCAACCGGCAACGTCAAGGTGCAGAAGGGGTTCGAACCGCTCGTCGAGGGGTTCGTGCGGGTGCCGTTTGGTGACGTCGCGGCGTTGGCGGCGGCGCTCGCCGACCCCGACGTCGTTGCGGTCCTCTTTGAGGTGATCCAGGGGGAAGGGGGAATTCGCCTTGCAGCCCCTGAGGTGGTGCGCGCGATCCGCGAGCAGACCGCCGCGCGCGGGGTGCTGATGATGTGCGACGAGGTGCAGTGCGGGGTCGCGCGCACCGGACACTGGTTCGGCTGGCAGTGGGCCGCCGCGGCGTTGGGCTTGCCCCCTGAGGCGCTCGCGCCCGACGTGATGACGCTCGCCAAAGGGCTGGGGTCCGGGGTGCCGATCGGGGCGCTCCTCGCACGCGGCCCTGCCGCGGGGGTCTTTGGCCCGGGCAACCACGGGTCGACCTTTGGCGGCAATCCCCTCGCCTGTGTCGCGGGGCTCACGACCCTGACGGTGATCGAGGAGGAGGGGCTGCGGGAGAACGCCGCGAAGCAGGGCCGAGCGCTCAAGGAACGGCTCACTACAGCCTTTGCCGATACGCCAGAGGTCGTCGAAGTGCGCGGGGAGGGGTTGATGCTCGGCGTCGTCCTCGACCGCCCGTGTGGGCCGTTGATGCGGCAGGCGCTCGAGGAGGCGAAGCTCCTCGTGAACGTCACCGCGGAACGGGTGATCCGGCTGCTCCCGCCGTTGATCCTTTCGGACGCCGAGGGTGAAGAGCTGGTCGCGCGGCTTGTGCCGCTCGTTCACCGTTTTCTGGCTTCCGCATAAAACACCATTGGGAGGGGCATGATGGGTGCGATCAAACACTATCTGCAGTTTCGTGACTTCACGGCTGACGAGTACCACTACCTCTTCGAACGCGCGGCGTGGATCAAAAGGAAGTTCAAGAACTACGAGCCGTGGCACCCCCTCTTTGACCGCACACTCGTGATGATCTTCGAAAAGGCGAGCACCCGCACCCGCCTCTCTTTTGAGGCGGGGATCCAGCAGCTCGGGGGGTTTGCCGTCTACCTCAATACCCGCGACTCGCAACTGGGGCGCGGCGAGCCGGTCGAAGACGCCGCCGAGGTGATCTCGCGGATGAGCGACTTGGTGATGATCCGAACCTTTGAACAGGAGATCGTCGAGCGCTTCGCCGCCCGCTCTAGGGTTCCGGTGATCAACGGATTGACGAACGAGTTCCACCCCTGTCAGGTGCTTGCCGACATCTTCACCTTCATCGAACACCGCGGTTCGATTGCCGGCAAAACGGTCGCGTGGATTGGCGACGCGAACAACATGTGCAACACCTGGCTCCAGGCAGCCGAAGTGCTCGATTTTCACGTCAACGTCTCAACCCCCCCGGGCTACGCCGTTGACCCGAATGTGGCGCGGGTGACCCCAAACGGCCACTATACCTGCTTCGCCGATCCGATGGAGGCGGCGCGCGGTGCCCACTTGGTGACCACCGACGTCTGGACTTCGATGGGTTTTGAAGAGGAGCACGAGGCGCGTGCGACCGCCTTCCGCGACTGGCAAGTGGACAGCGAGATGATGGCGGTCGCGGCCCCTGACGCCCTCTTCATGCACTGCTTGCCGGCACACCGCGGGGAGGAGGTGACCGCGGAGGTGATCGACGGACCGCAGTCGGTGGTCTGGGACGAAGCGGAGAACCGGCTCCATGTCCAGAAGGCGCTGATGGAGTACCTGGTGCTGGGGCGCTTGGACCACTGACGCCAACCCTCAGCGCTGCACCGCCGGTCCCTGTCGGGAAAAATGGTAAAATAGACAACGATTTCGGTTTCTATCGACCCCTCTTGGACTCTTTCATAGGACTTTGTTGATGAGCAACGTGCGCAAAGTGGTGCTCGCCTACTCCGGCGGGCTCGACACCTCGGTGATTCTCAAGTGGCTGCAGGATACCTACCAGTGTGAAGTGGTGACCTTCACCGCTGATCTCGGTCAGGGCGAAGAGCTCGAACCCGCGCGGCAGAAGGCGCTCGCGTTGGGGATCAAACCGGAGAACATCTTCATCGACGATCTCCGCGAGGAGTTCGTCCGCGACTTCGTCTTCCCGATGTTTCGCGCGAACGCCGTCTACGAGGGCGAATACCTCCTCGGGACCTCGATCGCTCGGCCGCTGATTGCCAAGCGGCAGATCGAGATCGCGCGTTTGACTGGGGCCGATGCGGTTGCCCACGGCGCGACCGGTAAAGGGAACGACCAGGTGCGCTTCGAGCTCGGTTATTACGCGCTGATGCCGGAGATTCGCGTGATCGCCCCGTGGCGGGAGTGGGATCTCAACTCGCGGGAAAAACTTCTCGCCTACGCCGAACAGCACGGCATTCCGATCGAGCAGAAACACCGCGCCGGGGGCGCTCCGTACTCGATGGACGCGAACCTGTTGCATATTTCGTACGAAGGGCGCCACCTCGAGGATCCCACGGCGGAACCGGAAGAGTCGATGTGGCGCTGGACCGTGGCGCCAGAGAAGGCACCTGATGAGCCGGAGTATGTCGAACTGACCTTCGAGAAGGGGGATCTGGTGGCGATCAACGGCGAGCGGATGCGGCCCCATGAGCTCCTCGCGCGGCTCAACGCGTTGGGGGGGCGGCACGGGATCGGCCGGCTCGACCTTGTCGAGAACCGCTATGTCGGGATGAAGAGCCGCGGCTGCTACGAAACGCCGGGGGGGACGATCCTGCTCAAAGCCCACCGGGCGATCGAATCGATCACGCTCGACCGCGAGGTGGCCCACCTCAAGGACGACCTGATGCCGCGCTACGCCGCCCTCATCTACAACGGCTACTGGTTTAGTCCCGAGCGCCGTGCGCTGCAAGCGCTGATCGACTATACCCAGCAGAGCGTGAACGGCTGGGTGCGGGTGAAGCTCTACAAGGGGAGCGTGATGGTGGTTGCGCGCGACTCCGCGACCGACTCCCTCTTCGATCCGACGATCGCAACGTTCGAAGACGACCGCGGCGCCTACAACCAGAAGGACGCCGAAGGGTTTATCCGCCTCAACTCGCTGCGGTTGCGGATCGCGGCGAAACTGGCGGCGAAACGGCGCGGCTGACGCGGGGTGCAGGTTGGGTAGCGGGGTAGGTGGTCTGGCACAGCGGGGTGGCGGATGGGTGAAGAGCTGATTCTGGGACTCACCTTTGAGGAGTGGGAGGAGTGGGCGATGCGTCTCCTCGTCCCCGCTTTCATCCTCTACATGATCTTCATCATCGGCCATCTGGCGTGGAAGTCGAAAGCGGGAAAATACGGGACGCTCTGGCTCTTCGTCGCGCTCGGGGTCGGCTTCATCGGCTTCATCGCCAAAGGGATCATCGAATGGTTCATGACCCATTAGCGGAAAAGCACGCTTTCCACGCCCTCCTCGTCGACCCCGGGGAGGCGTCGGGAAAGTTTCTCACCCGCGTCCTCGAGCGGTTTGGCCTCACGATCCATCGCGCCTATGACGTGCGGGAGGCGCTTCGTATCGTGCGCGACCACCCCATCGACGTGGTGCTGACCACCTATGTCTTGCCCGACGGCGATGGCATTGCGCTCGCGAGCCAGATTCGCCCGTGGCTTCAGGAGGCGGCGCCGGTGATTCTGGTGACTTCGGAACACAACCAGGAGATGCTCGCCCGCGCCTTCCACGAAGGGGTGACCGACGTCTTTACCCGCGACGACCTCGCGCAACTCGAGAACTTTCTCAACTACTTCCTCGCCCACCGCAGCGACTTTGTCGCGGGGGCGGAGGTTCTGCTGGTTGAGGATTCGCCTATTCAACAGAAGAGCATCCGCGCGATCCTTGAGCGGCGCGGCTATCGGGTGACCGTTGCCGAAAGTGTCCGAGCGGCGCGGGCGGCGCTCACGCAGCACGAATTCGAACTCTTCGTGATCGATCTGGTGCTCAATGAGGGGGAGAGCGGCTTGGCGCTGATCCGGCAGCTCCGTCGCCGGCCCGAGGATTTCGTCTTCCATCCGATCATCGTCCTCACCGGCTACCACGACACGGCGCGCAAGAACGAGCTCTACCGTCTTGGGGTGAACGACTACGTGGTCAAGCCGCCGCACGATGTCGAGCTCCTCGCGCGGGTCCACAATCTCGTCCTGATGCGCCGCCTCTTCGTCCAGAGCAAGGAGCGTGAACGCCTCTTGCAGGTGATGGCGGTGACCGACAAGCTCACCGGCGTTCCCAACCGCCACGCCTACGAGGATGTCGCGAAACGCTATTTCGAGCGGGCGAAGCGCGACGGCAAACCCTTGTCGCTCCTCGTGATCGACATCGACCGCTTCAAGCGGGTGAACGACACCTACGGCCACGACGAAGGCGACCAGGTGCTCACCGCGGTGGCGCAACGGATCGCCCGCTCCATTCGGGCGAGCGACTTTCTCGCCCGCTTCGGCGGCGAGGAGTTTGTCGTGCTGCTGCCCAACTGCGACCGCCAGCACGCGGAGAAGAAGGCTGAACGGATCCGCCACGAAATCGAAAAAAGCGTGCGGACGCGCGGCGGGGAAGGGGTGACGGTGAGCGTTGGGGTCGCTGAGCTCGACCCGCGCCGCGAATCGTTCGACGAGGGGTTTGCCCGGGCCGATGCCGCCCTCTACGCCGCGAAGGCGCAGGGGCGCA
Organism: Hydrogenophilus islandicus; assembly: GCF_054657095.1. Taxonomy (NCBI): domain Bacteria; kingdom Pseudomonadati; phylum Pseudomonadota; class Hydrogenophilia; order Hydrogenophilales; family Hydrogenophilaceae; genus Hydrogenophilus; species Hydrogenophilus islandicus. Next base: position 55,098 of record NZ_BAAHXE010000005.1, read on the forward strand.
ATCGGGTGGCGGTAGCACCCGCACCCTAAGGTTACTTACGCTGAAAGCATCGCGTCGGCGGGGGGCGTCGTCGGTTGCGCCTGCCCGAAAAAGCCTTCGGTGTGGATGCGCGCGGCCGGCGCTCCGAGCGCGCCGACCGCCTCTTTGCAGTCGGCGACGAACTCGGGGCTTCCAGCGATGAAGACCGAATAGGCGGAGAGGTCGGGGAAGTGAACCGGCAGCAACGCCGGAATCCGCCCGTGCCAAAAGCCCTCCGCTGCGTCGCGGGTGAGCGTTGCGCGGTAAGTAAAGTTGCGGTGTTTCGTCTCCCAGTAGCGCATCATCCCCAACCCATAGAGGTCGCTGCGGGTGCGCCCCGAGTGGATCAGCGTCACCGGTTTGCGGTAGCCACGCCGCAGCGCCGCCTCGGTGAGGGCGAGGATCGGCGCGAGTCCCGTTCCGGCGGCAAGACAGAGGACTGGGGTCTCCGCTGACGGGTCGCCGATGAAGGTGCCGAAGGGGCCGTCGATCTTGACAATCTCGCCGACGGCGACGCGCTCTGTTGCCCAAAGGCTCGTCGTGCCGTTGTCGATCTTGGCGATCTGCAGCGCGATCTCGCCGTCGGGGCGGGGGGCGTTGGCGATCGAGTAGGAGCGCGGCGGAACGGTGCCGGCAAGGTCGCTCACCATCACGTACTGGCCGGGCCAGTAGCGCATCGGTTGCCCGACGGGACGGAGTCGCAGCTCGACGACGCGCGGCGTGCGCACGATGCGGTCGACCACAACAAAGCGCTGATTCTCCCGCGGGGGAAAGAGCTTCGGTTTGGCGTCGGCGGTGCCCCATTCGATCACCAACACTTTGGAGAGGGGCTTTGCCATGCACATCAGGCCGTACCCTTGGCGCCGCTCCTCGGGGGAGAGGGCCATGTCGAGCACCACCCCCTGGTCGAACTGCCCTTCGCGCACCTTGACTTTGCATTCGCCGCACGCGCCCGCGCGGCAGTTGTTGGGGAGCGCATAGCCCGCCTTCTCGAGCGCGGTCAGCACCGTATCCCCAGGGGGGCAAATCACTTCGCGGTTCGAGGGGTAGAGGCGAATCACCGTGGGTTCGCTCATGATTGTCTCTCCGGGGTGTGGCCGGCCCCGGGGGCGCCGGCCAAAGGGTTGGCGTGGGAAAAGGGGGGTTCAGAAGACCGGGATGATCGACGCCATGTCGACTTCGCTCACCTCTTCGCCGGAGATGCCCACTTCGGGAATCGCCGGGAAGGGGATCCCGTAGCGGTCGAGCACCCCTTTGAGGTTGAGGATGGCGTTGCGCCAGTTCTCTTTTTTCGCCTCATAGGTGGGGATGCCGAAACCGGCCTGGCGCGCCACCTCTTCGGCTTCGCGCTGGTTGGCGATGAAGTCTTCGGGGAGATCCCAGAACTCCATCGGCGGCTCGAAGAGCACCGCGGAGAGGAAGAGGTAACCGGCGCGGATCTGCTTGGTGACGAGCGCTTTGTCTTCGACGGGGAGTTTCGGGTAGTCGCGCTCCATCAGCGCCATGCAGATCGCCATGTGGCGCCCCTCGTCCCGGCCGATGTTGCGGAACGCCTCTTTGAAGACGAGTTCGCGGCTGTTGTCGTGCATCTGCTTGAAGATCGTCGCGGCGGCGATCTCGCCCATCAGGAACGAGGAGAAGAGCACCGCGAGCGAATATTTCGGGACGGCGTTCTTGTAGCCGTTCCAGTAGCGTCCGCCGTTGTAGTAGAGCCATTTGGCGTTCTTCTGCAGCCGCTTGCCGAGCTCGGTTTTCGGTTCGTAGGTGAGGGGGTCGTGGTGGTTGAGAAACTTCGTGATCGTCAGACCACACATCTGTTCGTGGTTCTGCTCGTCGCGGGTGATCGAGAAGAAGCAGCGGCGAACCGGGTCCTCTTCGTGCTCTTCGTAGGTCTTGATCAGCGCAGTTGCGAAGACAGGAGGGGCGGAGGCGTCGAAGACCGAGAGGAGCGTCCACCAGTAGGCGATCGCTTCGCGCTCTTCCCAGGTGTAGGAGTCGACGTCGAGGGTATCCCACGGAAGTCGCTTCGGGTCCCAGTTCTCCCGTTGCGCGGCGTCCCAGATCTCTTCGAGCTTCTTCGTGTGGGCGTGCCACGAGAGGGGATAGACGTTGGGTTGCGGCGTGGCCGGGGGGAGCTCCATTTGGAGCGCGAGCTTTTCGTTGTGTGCCATGGTGATACCTCCTTACGTGTGGATGGTGCCGTTCAAAAATCGCAAACAAGTTTGCGTGAGTTGAATTGTAGCCGATCGGAAGGAAATTTCTTTGATCTAGATCAAGAAAAGTGCAAATAGTCCGACCGGTCGGTCAAATTTTTTGTTCAGCCGTTTCTCGGGGAGGGGTGCGGTGGCCCATGCTATACTGTGCGTGCGGAAAAGGGGCTAGCGCGAAGGGACATGGCGAGAGAAAACGGGGAAACCGGGGGCGGTGACCACCCGCTGGTCTGGGGACCAGAGGCGATTCGCGCCGCGTTGCAACTGCCGGTCGTCGTGCCGCAACCCTATGGCGACGACGGCGCACGTCAAGAGCGGTGGCGAGCGGCGGTGGTCGCGCTCTTGACCCCCCATCCCGAACAGGGGGTCTCGGTGCTGCTGACCCGCCGGACTCCGCACCTCTACCACCACCCTGGGCAGATCAGTTTTCCTGGGGGGCGGGTGGAAGAGGGGGAGTCGGTCGAGGAGGCGGCGCTGCGTGAGGCCGAGGAGGAGGTGGGGTTGGCGGCTGAGCGCGTCGCGATCCTGGGGGCGCTCCCTGACTATCTCACGGTGACCGGTTACCGGGTCGCGCCGCTCATCGCGTGGAGCGACACCGTCGGCGAATTGCGCCCCGACCCGTTCGAGGTTGCGGAGGTCTTCTTTGCGCCGCTTGCCCGCTTCGCCGATCCGGCAAACTACTTGCGCTTGAGCCTCACCTATGAGGGGGTGCGGCGCAGCTATTGGGCCGCTCCGTGGCGCCACTATTTCATTTGGGGGGCGACCGCGGCGATGTTGCGCGCGCTGGCGCTGCGCCTTGCCGCCTACCGCGCGCGGGTTGCGACGTCGTCTGGGTAGGGGCCGGCTCCGAGGCCGATCGGCGGCGGGGCGTGGCGGACCAGTTTGTCGAAAATCGCCTGCCACTCGTCGCGTGTGGTGGTGCCGGCGAGCGGATCGACGCCAGCGCTCTGCCAGCCGGCAGCAACAAAGGCCCAATCTTCGGTGGTGAAGTAGCGCTCAGCCAGCGGCAGCACCTCCCGTTCTTCGGTCATCATGTGCTGGCGGTAGAAGTGGGCGTAGCGGTCGAAGACTTCGCGAAAGCGCTCAAAACCGCCAGGGGCGCGGCTCGCAAAGGCATGGAGCGCCGCTTCGAGCTCACTGACGCGCTGTTCTGCGGCGGCGTGCTCTTTTTCGAGACGGGCGATGACGGCGTCCGCCTCGTGGGTCTTCTCTTTCAGGCGGGCGAAGAGGTAGCGGTCTTCGTTGGGGTGGTGGCGGCGCTCGGGGTATTCGGTGAGGTAGTAGAGCATCGCGCGCAGCAGACGAAAATCGGGTTCGATGCGGCCTGCGCCGATCTCGTCGAGCAAAAAGTGGAGCGCGTGCAGCACCGCGGCGAGCGCTTGGTGCTCGTCTTCGACCACGCGCCAGCCGCCGTGAAAAGGTTGCGGGGAGGTAGGGGTCGGTTGTTCGCTCATCGGGGATCCTCTTCTTAGAGTGCGGCGAGCTTCTCTTGCCGTTTGCTCATGCCGAGATAGGTTTCGATCACTTGGGGGTCGTTCGCCAGCCGCTCGGCGGGGCCTTCGAGGGTCACCTCGCCGGTCTCCAAGACGTAGCCGTAGTCGGCCACTTGCAACGCGGCGCGGGCGTTTTGTTCCACCAGGAGAATCGACACCCCCTGGTCGCGCAGCCGGGCGATGGTGCGAAAGATCTCCCGGATGATCAGCGGAGCGAGACCGAGTGACGGCTCGTCGAGGAGCAGCAGCCGCGGTTTGCCCATCAGGGCACGGCCGATGGCGAGCATCTGCCGCTCACCTCCCGAGAGGGTCGCCGCCAGCTGGTTCCGCCGCTCCTGGAGGCGCGGAAAGAGGGCATAGACGTCGGCAAGTGTCTCCGCAATTGCGCGATCCCCTCTGCGGTAGCGCTGAAAGGCGCCGAGGATGAGGTTATCCTCGACGCTCATTTCGCCGAAGAGTTCGCGTTTCTCAGGGACCAACGCCATCCCGGCCTGGACCAGCTGCTCGACGTCGGGAACAGCGATCCGTTGGCCGGCGAAGTGGATCTCCCCTTGGGAGGGGAGAAGCCCCATGATCGCCGAAAGCATCGTCGTCTTTCCGGCACCGTTCGGGCCAATTACGGTGACGATCGCGCCCTGCGGGACGGTGATCGAGACGCCGTGGAGCGCCTCAACCCGGCCGTAGCGGACGTGGAGGTTGTTGACGGTCAGAATCGCCTCGCTCATCGCAGCTCCTTCATTGCACCCCGCCGAGGTAGGCTTCGAGCACCCGCGGGTCTTGTTGCACCTCCTCGGGGAGGCCCTCGGCGATTTTGCGGCCGAACTCCATCACCACGACGCGGTCGGCGAGATTCATCACGAAGTCCATGTCGTGTTCGACCAAAAGAATCCCGATCCCCTCGGCGCGCAGCTGCTTGAGGAGCTCGGCAAGCGCCGCTTTCTCCTTGTGGCGCAGCCCTGCCGCCGGTTCGTCGAGAAGCAGCAGCGACGGATCGCTCATCAATGCGCGCGCGATTTCGACGATCCGCTGCTGCCCCAGCGCCAACGCGCCCGCTTCGGTGTGGAGGAACGGGCCGAGGCCGACCCGTTCGATCTGCCGCCGCGCTTCGACGAGAATTCGCCCCTCCTCGCGCCGCTCCGCGTGGAGCATCGCGGAGAGGATCCCGGCGTGGGTGCGAAGGTGCGCCCCGATCGCGACATTGTCGAGCACCGACAGGTTGGGGAGGAGCCGAACGTGTTGGAAGGTGCGGCTCATCCCCAACGCGGCGATCGTGCGTGAGGGCTTTCCAGTGATGTCGACGCCGCGAAAGAGGATCCGACCGGCGGTGGGGGTGTCTACGCCGGAGATCTGGTTGAAAAAGGTCGATTTTCCTGCACCGTTCGGTCCGATCAGCGCGAGAATTTCCCCGGCGTGGAGGGTGAGCGACATCTGGTCGTTCGCAACCAGCCCCCCGAAGCGGCGCGTCACCTGGTCGGCGATGAGGAGCGGCTCCCCCCATTGCGGTTTGGGGTGGCTGGGGAGCGGCTCGGCGTGGTCAGGAAGCCAGCGGGGGGTAGGACGGACCGGGGCGACGCGGCGCAGGATCGGCCAGAGGCCGTCGCGGGCTTGGTGGAGGACCACCACCATCACCAGGCCAAAGACGATCAACTCGAAGTTGCCGCTCTGCCCCAGAAGCTGTGGCAGGAGATCCTGCAGCCACTGTTTGGTGAGGGTGATGAGCACTGCCCCGAGGAGCGCCCCCCAGAGGTAGCCAGCACCGCCGACGACCGCCATGAAGAGGTATTCGATGCCGATCTGGAGCCCAAAGGGGGTGGGGTTGACGAAGCGCTGCATGTGGGCGTAAAGCCAGCCGGAGAGGGCGGCAAGGAGCGCTGCAAGGAGAAACGCCGCCATCTTGTAGCGGGCGGTGTTTACCCCCATCGCTTCGGCCATCACCACGCCCCCTTTGAGAGCGCGGATCGCGCGCCCCGGCCGCGAGTCGAGGAGGTTCGAAACCGCCCAGATCGCAAGCAGCAGCAGGCCCCAGATGAGAGGGTAGATCGTCTGCGGCTCAGACAAGACGAACGGCCCGAGGGTGATCGGCGGGATGCCGCGCATCCCGGTGTGCCCCCCCAACGTTTCGAGATTGCCGAAGAGGAAGTAGAGGCTGAGCCCCCACGCGATCGTCCCCAGCGGCAGATAGTGGCCGGAGAGCCGAAGGGTGATCGCGCCGATCAGCAGCGCCGCGATCGCCGTGAGCAGTAACCCGAGGAGCAGACCGCTCCACGCCGACGCGGGGAGCCACTGGAGCCATTCGGGGAGCTGCCCCGTGCTCACCACGGCGCTGGTGTAGGCGCCAAGGCCGACGAACGCCGCCTGGCCGAAGCTGGTGAGGCCAGCAACACCGGTGAGCAACACCAGACCGAGCGCGACCATTGCGTAGAGCGCGATGTAGTTGAGGAGGGTGAGGTGAAAGGGGCCGAGGAGAAGCGGCGCGACGGCAATCAGGGCAAGAAAGGCGATGAGGAGCGCGCGCGCCGGAATTCCGGTTGCGCCAGTGGCTGGGGCCACAGGCGGTTGTTGGGTGAGGGATTGAGGGGTGAGCGCCATTACTCCTCCTCCACGTGGTGGGTGGTCAGCGAACGCCAGAAGAGCACGGGGATGATCAACGTGAAGACAATCACCTCTTTGTAGGCACTGGCCCAGAAGGAGCTGAAGGCTTCGATCAGGCCAACGACGAGCGCCCCCACCGCGGCGATCGGGTAGCTCGCAAGTCCCCCGATGATCGCGGCGACAAACCCCTTGAGCCCGATGAGAAAGCCCGAGTCGTAGTAGAGGGTGGTGATCGGGCTCACCAGAATCCCCGAGATCGCGCCGATTGCAGCCGCAAGGAGCAGCGTCATCCGTCCCGCGAGGTTCGGGGAGATCCCCATCAAGCGAGCGCCGTTGCGATTCACTGCGGTTGCGCGCAACGCCTTGCCGTAGAGGGTGCGGCTGAAGAACCAGGCAAGGAGCGCGATGAGGAGGAGCGACGTACCGACGACCCAAAAAGCCTGCCCGGGGACAAGGAGGGGGCCAATCGCAAACCGCTCATCCCAAAGAGGGGTGGTGCGGTAGCCTTCGGCACCGAAGAGGAGGAGCCCGAGCCCCACCAGCGTGAGATGGACCGCAACCGAGACGATCAGAAGGACCAGAACCGATGCCTCGGCAATCGGCTGATAGAAGATGCGGTAGGTGATCGGCCCCATCGCCGCGATGAGGAGGATCGTGAGCACCATCCGGCTCCAGTGGGGGAGCGTCCCCCAGTCGAACGCATAGACGAGGGCGAGCGTCGCCAGGGGAATCGCCCCATACCAGAGGAGCGCCTCCCGCCAGAAGACGGCGCGGCCGCGCAGGTGGGCGACGAGCTCCATCGCCAGCGCAACGCAGCCGCCGGCAACGAGCAGCCACACTGTTGCAGGGGTTTTGCCGAGTTCGAGCATCGCCAGGGTCAGCGCCCCGTAAGAGACATACTCTCCCTGCGGGATGAAGATGATGCGGGTCACGGCAAAGACCAAGACGAGCGCCAGCGCCAACAACGCGTAGATCGCGGCGTTGACGATGCCGTCTTGGGTGAGGATGAGCGCGATCGTCCAGTCCATCGCGGCGGTTCTCCTGTAGTCTCCCCCTCCGCGCGTGGGGAGAGGGGCGGCTTGGGGACGAGGTCTATTGCCCTTGCTTACGGGACATACTTCCAGGTGCCGTTTTGAATCTGGACCATCACGCGGGCGCGTTGGTCAAGCCCGAGGTGATCCTCTTTGCTCATGTTGAAGATGCCGTGGGCGCCCGCGACGTTTTTGACGTTCTCGAGCGCGTCACGGAGCGCCGCGCGAAACTCCGGGGTACCCGGTTTCGCTTTTTTGAGCGCTTCAGGGAGTGCCGCGGCGAGGAGCTTACCCGCATCCCACGCGTGGGCGCCAAAGGTCGACACCGACCCTTTGCCGTACTTCCCTTCGTAGAGTTGGACATACTCCATCGCCGAGGCTTTCACCGGGTGGTTGGCCGGCAGCTGGTCGGCGACGAGCACTGGACCCGCCGGCAGGAAGGTCCCTTCACAGTCTTTGCCGCAGACGCGGAGGAAGGCGTCGTTCGCCACCCCGTGCGTCTGGTAGATCTTGCCACGATAGCCCCGCTCTTTGAGCGTCTTTTGGGGCAGCGCCGCGGGAGTGCCCGATCCGGCGATGAGGATCGCGTCGGGGTTCGCTTGGACCAGTTTCAGCACCTGGCCGGTGACCGAGGTGTCGGTGCGGTTGTAGCGTTCGTTGGCGACGATCTTGAGCCCGCGCGCCTCGGCCACTTTGGCGAAGTTTTCGTACCACCCTTCGCCGTAGGCGTCGGCAAAGCCGATGAAGCCGACACTCTTCACCCCTTGATTGACCATGTGTTCGACGATTGCCGTCGACATCTGGAGGTCGTTTTGCGGGGTCTTGAAGACCCAGTACCGTTTGGCGTCCACCGGCTCGACGATGTGGTTACTGGCGGCAAACGAGATCATCGGGACTTTTGCCTCGGCAACCACGTCGATCATCGCGATCGAGTTGGGGGTGATTGTCGACCCCATCACCAGATCGACCTGGTCTTCGGTGATGAACTTGCGGGTGTTCTTCACCGCCGTGGTGGTGTCCGAGGCGTCGTCGAGTACGATGTAGGTGATTTTCTCGCCCGCGATCTCCTTGGGCATCAGCTCGATCGTGTTCTTTTCGGGGATCCCCAGCGACGCTGCGGGTCCCGTTGCCGAGACGTTCACGCCCACCTTCACCTCGGCCCAGGCGCTACTGGCCGAAAAGGCGATGCCGAGGGCGACGGCAACTGCTTTGATCAGGGGTTTTTTCATGGTCGGTCTCCTTTCGTTCCTCCGAGTGGACCCGCACTGACCCGGCGGGGATGGGGTGGTCATAAGGTACCACAGATCAAACTTTTTCCAGGAGCATCGCGATCCCTTGGCCGACACCGATGCACATCGTCGCCACCGCCCAGCGGCCGTCGCGACGGTGGAGCGCCCGCGCTGCGGTAAGCGCCAGCCGCGCCCCCGACGCCCCGAGGGGGTGGCCGAGCGCGATCGCGCCGCCGTGGGGGTTGACGTGGTCGGCGTCATCGGGTAGCCCAAGGAGCCGCAAAACGGCAAGGGCCTGGGCGGCGAACGCCTCGTTGAGTTCGATGACGTCGATCTCGCCAAGCCGGCGCCCGGTCCGTTCGAGGAGCTTTTGCGTCGCCGGCGCAGGGCCAATCCCCATGATCCGGGGAGGGACGCCAGCCGTGGCCATCGCGTGGATGCGCGCGAGGGGCCGAAGCGCGTAGCGCTCGACGGCGCGGCCGCTTGCGATCAAGCAGGCGACGGCGCCGTCGTTTACCCCGGAGGCGTTGCCGGCGGTGACTGTTCCGTCGGGGCGCACGACCCCTTTGAGTTTCGCAAGTGCCTCCAGCGTCGTTTCGGGGCGGGGGTGTTCGTCGACGGCGACGGTTTGGCTGCCTTTGCTCCCGGTGGGCGCATCGATTGGGACGATTTCGCCGCTAAAGAAACCGGCTGCCTGCGCCGCCGCGGTCCGTTGCTGGCTGCGGTAGGCAAAGGCGTCCTGGTCGGCGCGGGCGATCGCAAACTCGCTCGCGACATTTTCTGCGGTCTCCGGCATCGAGTCGGTGCCGTAGCGCGCGGCCATCAGCGGATTGACGAAACGCCAGCCGATCGTCGTGTCTTCGATCTTCGCGGTGCGGGAGAAAGGGGCCGTCGCTTTCCCCATCACGAACGGGGCGCGGGTCATGCTCTCGACGCCCCCAGCGATCATCAGGTCGGCGTCGCCGGCGACGATCGCACGCGCCGCGGTGCCGATCGCGTCGAGCCCGGAGCCGCAGAGGCGGTTGATCGTGCTTCCCGGCACCGCAACGGGAAGGCCAGCAAGCAACACCGCCATTCGGGCGACGTTGCGGTTGTCTTCGCCCGCCTGGTTGGCACAGCCGAAGTAGACGTCGTCGAGCTGCGTCCAATCGACCTCCGGGTGGCGGGCGACCAGTTCGCGGATCACGTGGGCGGCCAGGTCGTCGGGGCGGACGTGGGCAAGGGCGCCCCCGTAGCGACCGATGGGGGTGCGGATGCCGTCGACGAGAAAGACCGGTTCTCTCATAGGGGTTCTCCAGGGGGAGGCGGGGGAAAGCGGTTCTTGACCTCGGGATGGGCAGCAGCCGCCGGCAGGCCGCGCAAGAAGAGTTCGGTGACGTGCGGGGCGAGGTCACGGTGGCTGAGCGGCCCGTCGGGGCGTAGCCAGGTGAAGGTCCAGTTGATCATCCCAAAGAGGGTCATGGTGAGCGCGGAGCGGGTCACCTGCGGGGTGTCGGGCGGCACCAGGCGAGCGATCAGCCGCTCGAAGCCGTGCACCACCAGCCGCTGTTTTTCGCGGATCGTCTCGGCCATCTCCCCGGGGAGGTGCTTGACGTCCTGCACGAGGACGATGTGGCGGTGTTGCGCGTCGGCATACTCGTCGAGAAACTGGGCGATGAGGGTGGCGAGCGCCCGCTCCGCCGCGTCGCGCTCCTCAGGGAGGGGCTCGGCGAGCACCGTTCGGACGATCGTCAGAAGCCGTTCGACGTGGGCGTCGGCGACGTCGAAGAGGATCTGCTCCTTGTCGCGGTAGTAGTGGTAGAGGAGCGCTTTCGAGACGCCGCACGCTTTGGCGAGCATCGCCATCGAGGTCGCGTGAAAGCCCAAGCGGGCAAAGAGCATCGCCGCTTTCTCGAGGATCGCTTCGCGCTGTTCGGCGAAGTTGGGGCTGCGCGTCCGCGCCATCTTCTTCCGCTTACTCTTTGGGGCGCTTGTCGATGACCCGCCGCGCTTTCCCCACGGTCACCCGTTCGATCGCGAAGGGATCCCCCACCTCGACCGCCGCGGAGATCCCGACGAAGGTCTTGATCAGGTGGGCGAGCTGCTTCGCCGCCTCTTGCCGCACTGCCTCCTTGCGGCCAACCCCTGCTTCGGGGTTGATTTCGACTTTGACGGTGAGCTTGTCGAGGTGCCCCTCCTTTTCGACGACGATCACGTAGTGGGGGGCGAGTTGCGGCACGCGCAGAATCAGCTCTTCGATCTGGGTGGGGAAGACATTGACGCCGCGGATGATCAGCATATCGTCGGTGCGGCCGGTGATCTTCGCCATGCGGCGCATGCTGCGCGCCGTCGGGGGGAGGAGTCGCGTGAGGTCGCGGGTGCGGTAGCGGATCATCGGCAGCCCCTCTTTGGTGAGGGTGGTCAAGACGAGCTCACCCTCTTCGCCGTCGGGGAGAGGTTTCCCGGTGATCGGGTCGATGATTTCGGGGTAGAAGTGGTCCTCCCAGAGGGTCGGCCCATCTTTGGTCTCGATGCATTCGTTCGCCACCCCCGGTCCCATGATCTCCGAGAGGCCGTAGATGTCGACGGCGTCCATCGGGGTGCGCGACTCGATGTTCTGGCGGATCGCCTCGGTCCACGGTTCAGCGCCGAAGATACCCACTTTGAGCGAGATCTTCTGGGTGTCGATCCCCTGCGCCGCCATCTCGTCGAGGAGCGTCAAGAAATAGGAGGGGGTGACCATGATGATGTCGGGTTTGAAGTCGAGAATCAGCTGGATCTGCTTTTCGGTCTGTCCCCCTGACATCGGGATCACCGTGCACCCGAGTCGTTCGGCGCCGTAGTGGGCCCCGAGCCCTCCAGTGAAGAGCCCGTAACCGTAAGCGACGTGGACCATGTCGCCGGGACGGCCCCCCGCAGCGCGGATCGAGCGGGCGACAAGGTGGGCCCAGGTGTCGATGTCTTTCTGGGTATAGCCGACGACGGTCGGTTTCCCCGTCGTGCCGCTCGAGGCGTGGATCCGGACAATACGCTCCCGCGGCACGGCAAAGAGACCGAAGGGGTAGTGGTCGCGCAGGTCCTGCTTGGTGGTGAAGGGGAATTTGGCGAGGTCTTCAAGCGTTTTCAGGTCGTCGGGGTGAACCCCTTTCGCCTCACATTTGGCGCGGTAGGGGGCGACGTTGTCGTAGGCGTGGCGCACGCTCCACCGGAGTCGTTCGAGTTGCAGCGCGCGCAGTTCGTCGATGCTCGCCGTTTCGATCGGTTCGAGATCGCCAGGTTGCGGTTTTTTCACAGGCATGGGGAAACCTCCTCTCTTGGGTGTCAATGGGGTGTGTAGATCGGGTGGCCTTTGCGGCGGTACGATTTGCCGCGCATCACCGCGATCAGCCGGCCGTGGTGGTTGGTCACGGTGACATCGTAGAGGCCGGTGCGGCCCGCCGCGGCGACGACCCGGCACTCGGCGGTGAGGCGGTCGCCCTCGTGGGCCGGGGCGAGGAACTCGGTGGCGATCCCCGAAGCGACGGTCATTTCGTTGTCGCTGTTGCAGGCGTAGGCGAACGCGGTGTCGGCGAGGGTGGTGAGGATTCCGCCGTGGAGCATCGCAAAGCCGTTCAACATCTCGCGCCGCACGGTCATCGCCACTTTGGCGTAGTGCGGGGCGATCGCCTCCAACGTGATGCCGAGGAAGTGGGCGCAATGGTCGCGCGCGTACATCGCTTGTGCGACCGCTTCGGCAAGCTGCTGCGGGTCAGTGGGGGTTGGGGCGTCGGGTGACGGGGTCGCCATGGGCTTCTCCTATCCGAGGTGGCGGGGGGCGGTGGCCAGTTGCGCTTCGGCCGCACGTTGCTGCAGCGCGAGCGCGACGCGGTAGCGCGGGTCGCCGGTGTGGTGGTGGAGGTGGGTGAGAAGCGTCACCACCTGAGCGACACCGACCCGTTCGGCCCATTCGAGGGGCCCTTCTGGGTAGTTGGTGCCGTAACGCATCGCGAGGTCGATGTCGGCCGGGCTCGCAACCCCTTGCGACCAGGCATCGGCCGCTTCGTTGGCGAGCATCGCCTGGGTGCGCGCGAAGATGAGCCCGGGAAGGTCGTTGATCACCGCGACGCGAAAACCGGCCGCCTGGAGGAGCGCAACCGCCTGCCCTCGTGCCGCTTCGGGGGTGGTGGCGGCAAAGGTGATCGCGATGCGGGTCGCGGTTCGCCAATCGCGTACCCAGTCAAGGAGCGCCAAGGCGGGGCACCGTTCTGCTGCGGCACGAACCATTGCGGGGCGACCGTCGGTGAGCGCAAGGCGAACAGTGTGGGTCTCGATCCGCGGCTCTGTCGGAGCGGTGGCCCGTTTCACCGTCACGCCCCCATGCGCCAACCGTTCGGCAAGGGCGTCAATCGCCGGGTGGTCGCCAATCAACGTCGCGTTGGGGTCGGCAAGGGGGGTGGGCGGTGCGTCGTTGGGGGTGGGGTTGACCGCGCCGGGGCGGTAGTCGTAGAAGCCGCGACCGCTTTTGCGGCCGAGCCGCCCGGCAATGACCAGCTCCTCTTGGATGAGGCTCGGTTGGAAGCGGGGGTCGAAACCGTACGCCTCCCACACCGACCGGGTGACCGCGGCGTTGACGTCGTGGCCGATGAGGTCCATCAGTTCGAATGGCCCCATGCGAAAGCCGCCGGCGTCGCGCAGAACCGCGTCGATCGTCGCGATGTCGCTCGCCTGGTCACGGAGGAGCCGCAGCGCTTCGCCGTAGAAGGGGCGGGCGACGCGGTTGACGATGAACCCTGGGGTTGAGCTCGCCCGAACGGCAATTTTGCCCCACGCTTGGGCCGTTGCCTGCACCGTGGCGGCAACCTGCGGGCTGGTCTGAAGGCCGCTCACGACCTCGACGAGCTTCATGCGGGTGGCCGGGTTGAAGAAGTGCATTCCGACGACCCGATCGGGATGGGTGAGGGGAGCGGCGATCGCGGTGAGCGACAGCGACGAGGTGTTGCTCGCGAGGATCGTCTCCGCGGCGACGATCGCCTCGAGGTCGCGGAAGAGCTGCTGTTTGACGGTGAGCTCCTCGACCACCGCTTCGATCACCAGCGCGGCTGACGCGGCAGCGGCACGGTAATCGGTTGCGAGGGTGAGGCGCGCTTTCGCGGCAGCGGCGCGCTCCGAGGGGATCTTGCCGCTCGCGGCCCCTTCGTCGAGCTCTTGGGTGATCGCTGCCAGGGCGCGCTGCAGTTGCGCGGCGTCGAGGTCGTAGAGGGTGACGGGGTGACCGGCGAGCAGAGCGACCGCGGCGATTCCCCGCCCCATCGCGCCGGCGCCGATCACGAGCACCGGTGCCGACGGGGGAAGGGGCTGAGCGGCTGATTCGGCTGGGGTGGTCATCGGGGCTCCTCCCACAGGGCGGCTCGGTTAGCGGCCGAGGTAGTTGGGGGCGCGCTTCTCGAGGAACGCGCGCACCCCCTCCTGGTAGTCGTGGCTTTGGCCACAGAGGCGCATCGCGTCGCGCTCGCGGTCGAGCTGCGCGGCGAGGTCATATTCCAGGCTCGTCCAGATGAGCCGTTTGGTTTCGGCGAAACCCAGCGTCGGGCCGGCGGCGAGCCGTTCGGCCACCTCGGTCACCGTCGGGATCAGCTCCTCGTCGGCGACACATTTCCAGATCAGCCCCCAACGCTCTGCCTCCTCCGCGGAGAGTTTCTCCCCGAGGAGCGCAAGCCCGAGTGCGCGGGCCGGGCCAACCAGGCGGGGCAGAACCCAACTGCCGCCGGTGTCGGGGACGAGCCCCAATTTGGCGAACGACTGGATGAATGCGGCGGAACGCGCGGCATAGACGAGGTCGCACGCGAGCGCCAGGTTTGCTCCTGCGCCTGCGGCGACGCCATTCACCGCCGCGATCACCGGAAGCTCGAGCTGCCGCAACGTGAGGATCAGCGGCTTATAGTACTGTTCGATCGACGCCCCTAAGTCGGGTGCGGCTTCGCCGGGGGCAACGGCACGGTCGTTGAGGTCTTGTCCGGCGCAAAAGCCCCGCCCCGCGCCGGTGAGCACCAGCGCCCGAATTCGGCCCGCTTCCCGTTCGGCGGCAACGCGCGCAAGCGCCTCGCGCACCTCCAGGTGCATCTCGGTGGTGAAGCTATTCAGCCGCTCGGGGCGGTTGAGCGTGAGCCACGCGACGCCGTTTGCTTCGCGGTAGGCGATGGTGCGCCAAGGCTTCTCCATCCTCTTCCTCCTTTGGTGTAGTCGTCGCGGCGGTTCTTCGATCGACCGGCCGTTCGATGAATACTTTATCCTCGACGCGCGACAAAGTCAACTGGGTTTTTGATATTTTCTAATCCGTTCGTTTATGTTAAAGTTTGTCGACCCATACCACTCGGAGGAGCTGCGATGTCCCACGAACTCTTTACCCGCCACGAAGCGTTGCTCAATGATGCGATTCGCGCGATCCACACCCGCGGCTACTGGTCCCCCTTTCCCGAGATGCCGAGCCCCAAAGTCTATGGCGAGACGGCGCTCGAGGAGGGGAGAGCGGCGGCGCTCGGCTACCACGACCGCGAATTTCCGTTGCACGACCAGGGTGAGGCTGAGCGGTGGATTGCGCCGGAACGCTCGCCCTACGGGGTTGCGCTCGCGCCGAAGTATCCCGTTTTTGCCGTCGAGACGTTGATTGCACAGGCGCAGGCGGCGCAGCTCCCCTGGCAGCGGCTCGGGCCGGAGGGGCGGGTGGGGGTGCTGCTGGAGGCGCTCACCCGGCTCAACCGCCGCAGTATGGAGATCGCCCACGCGGTGATGTACACCACCGGCCAAGGGTGGATGATGGCGTTTCAGGCGGGTGGCCCGCACGCCCAGGATCGCGGTATCGAGGCGGTGGCCTACGCCTGGGACGAGATGCGGCGCATCCCCAAAGAGGCGATCTGGGAGAAGCCGCAAGGGAAGAACCCGCCGATCAAAATGGTGAAGCGCTACGAGATCGTCGGGCGTGGCGTGGGGGTGGTGATCGGTTGCGGCACTTTCCCCACCTGGAATACCTACCCGGGGCTCTTTGCGGCGCTCGCCACCGGTAACCCGGTGATCGTCAAACCCCACAGCCATGCGGTGTTGCCAGCGGCGATCACGGTACGGGTGATCCGCGACGTCCTCGCGGAAGTGGGGTGCGACCCCAACGTCGTGCAACTCGCGGTTTTCGACGAACGCCAAGCGACGCAGACGCTGGTGCAACACCCTGCGGTGAAGTCGATCGATTTCACCGGCGGGTGCGCCTTTGGCAACTGGCTCATTGAACATTGCCGCCAGGCACAGGTCTATGCCGAACTGGCCGGCGTGAACACCGTGGTGATCGAATCGACCGACGACTACGCCGGGATGCTGAAGAATCTGGCGTTTACCCTCTCGCTCTACTCGGGGCAGATGTGCACGACGACGCAGGCGATCCTGGTGCCGAGCGACGGGGTGAAGACGCCAGAAGGGGTGAAGTCGTTCGAGACGGTGGCACACGATCTCGCTCACGCGATCGACACCTTCCTCGCTGACCCCCGTGTGGCCTTTGCGGTGCTGGGCGCGGTGCAATCGGATGAGACGCTCGCGCGGATTGAGCGGGCGAATGCCGGCGAGTTCGGGCAGGTGGTGTTGCCAAGCCGGGCGCTACCCCATCCCGAATACCCCGCAGCGCGCGTCCGTACGCCGGTGCTCATCACCTGCGACGAGCGCGACGAAGCAGCCTACCTCGAAGAGCGGTTCGGGCCGATCGCCTTTGTCGTGCGTTGCGCCGACCGCGACGCCCTCATCACCCGCGCGGAGGCGATCGTCCGTGACCACGGGGCGCTCACCCTCGGGCTCTACAGCACCGACGCGCACTATCAGGAGCGGATGATCGAAGCGAGCTGGCGGGCGGGGGTGGCGTTGTCGCTCAACCTCACAGACGGCGTCTACGTCAACCAGTCGGCCGCCTTCTCCGACTACCACGGTACAGGGCTCAACCCCGCGGCGAACGCGAGCTACTGCGACGCCGCGTTCGTCGCCCGCCGCTTTGCCGTGGTGCAGCACCGGTTCCACTGCGCGGAGTGACCCCCCTTTTGCTACCATTGCGCTTTTCGCAAGGAGCGGGTCGATGCGAACCAGAGTCGTTGCTGCGATGGCGCTGTTGCTCGTTGCCGCGTGCGGATCGGAACCTCAGGACCCGTTGCCTGGGCAGCCGATCGCGACGCGGCAAAAGTTCTTCAAAGCGATGTTGCGCGAGTTCGAACCGATGGGGGTGATGTTGCGTCAGGGGCCGTGGGACGCCCAGCGCTTCTTCGACCATTTTGCGAAGTTCTCCGACCTCGCCGACGCCCCCTGGCCCCACTTTCGCCCCGATACCTGCGTGCCCCCGGCGAAGGTGACGCCGCAAACCTGTAGCGATCCCAGTGGCTTTGCCCAGCGCAAAACCGCCTTTCTCGACGCGGTGGCGGGGTTGAAAAGGGCAGTGGAGGCAGAGCGCACAACCCTTTCGTCGCAAGGGAGCGCGCAAGGGGAGGAGCAGGCGCGCGCCGCGCTCAAGGGGGCCTACGACCGGGTCTATCAGGCGTGTCAGGATTGCCACCGTGACTACCGCAAGCGGTGACCCTCTGTCGTCGCTCAGCGGCGAGCCGTGGCCGCAGCGAATCGTGTGCCTGACTGAGGAGAGCGTCGAGACGCTCTATCTGCTTGGCGAAGAGCGGCGCATCGTCGGCATCTCCGGCTTTACCGTCCGGCCGGCGCGGGCGCGCAAAGAGAAGCCGAAGGTCTCGGCCTTCACGAGCGCGAAGATCGACGAGATTCTGCGCCTCGAGCCCGATCTCGTGATC
The DNA here is from genome assembly GCF_054657095.1 of Hydrogenophilus islandicus. Classification (NCBI taxonomy): domain Bacteria; kingdom Pseudomonadati; phylum Pseudomonadota; class Hydrogenophilia; order Hydrogenophilales; family Hydrogenophilaceae; genus Hydrogenophilus; species Hydrogenophilus islandicus. The sequence goes on from NZ_BAAHXE010000005.1 coordinate 72,448, forward strand.
GGCTTTTCCGATATGCAGGCGGAGATCGCCGCAACGCTGATCCGCGCCGGGGTCGAAGTCTGGGTGAGTAACCACCGCTCCGTTGCGGGGATTTTGGCCTACGTTCGCCGCTTGGGCGCGTGGGTTGGGGCAGAGGCGCGCGCCGAGGCGCTGGTGCGCGCGTGGCAAGAGCAGATCGCGGCGGTTGCGGAGGCGGGCAAGCAGCTCCCCTTTCGCCCCAAGGTCTATTTCGAAGAGTGGGACCAGCCGATGATCAGCGGCATTCGCTGGGTGAGCGAACTGATCGCGATCGCCGGCGGCGAAGATATCTTTGCCGACCGAGCGGCTGAGCCGCTTGCGCGCAACCGGATCATTGCCGATCCCGCGGAAGTCGTGCGGCGCGCGCCCGATCTCATCATCGGCTCGTGGTGCGGCAAGAAGTTCCGCCCCGAACAGGTGGCGGCGCGGCCGGGATGGGAGGCGATTCCCGCGGTGGCGCGCGGCCAGCTCGTCGAGATCAAGTCGTCGCTGATCCTGCAACCGGGGCCGGCGGCGCTCACCGATGGCCTTGTGGCGCTCGCGCGGGCGGTGGCGCAAGCGGCGTGGGGAGCAACGCCGTCTCGATCCGGTTCCGTCCCGACCGCTTAGCGTGGTAGAGCGCCTGGTCGGCGGCGCGCAGCACGTCGGCAAATGGGGTTTCGCCGTTCCACAGGGCGACGCCTGCCGAGAAGGTCACCCCCTCTAACGGCCCCTCGGGGGTCTCCCACCGCTGCCGTTGCCATTGGTTGCGTAGCCGCTCGAGGACCGCGAGCGCACTGTCGAGATCGGTCTCAGGGAACAGCACGAGAATCTCTTCGCCCCCCCAGCGGGCGATGAGGTCGGTCGGGCGCAGGTTCTGGGTGAGCAGTGCGCCGAGCGCGCTGAGGACCTGATCGCCAACGTCGTGGCCGTAGCGGTCGTTGATCTGTTTGAAGTGGTCGAGGTCGATGAGCGCCACCGCCGCAGTGGTGCCGTTTCGTTGCAGCCGGGCCTGCTCCCGGGGAAGCGCACGCTCCCATCCGTGGCGGTTGAGTAGGCCGGTGAGGGCGTCGTAGTGGGCGGTGTGTGCGATTTCGGCGAGGAGCCGCTGCCGTTCGCGGAGATCGTGGAAGGCAACGGCGAGCGCCGTGATGCGGCCGTGGTCGTTGCGGATCGGGGTGACCGAAAGCTCGACGGGGATCGCCTCGCCGTGGCGGCTCCAGAAGGCGTCGTCGACACGCCGCGCCCGACCGTCTTGGGCGGTTTGCCAGATCGGGCACGCTTCGTGGGGGTAGGGCGAACCGTCTGGGTGGGCGTAGTGGAGCGTCGCGTGGCTCAGTTGCCCGATCAGCTCTTCGGGGGTGTACCCCAGCATCTGCGCCCCAGTCGGGTTGATGTAGAGGATCCGGTCCGCGGCGGCGTCCTGGACGATCACCCCGTCGCCCAGCGCCTCGAGAATCGCGTGGCGTTCGATATCCGCCTCTCGGATCGCTCGCGCCTGGCGCCGGACACGCCGGAGCAGTACGCTGACGACGACAAGAAGGCCAACGGTTGCGGCCAGGGCAGTGAGAAGCGTAAACGGTTCCTGGAGCTGCAACCAATCTTGAAGGGAAGGACTCATCAAGGGTATCGCTGAAAAGAGGGAGCGACAAAGGCGCACTAAACCAGTATATCACAGGGGCGCCGGACGCTTCGCTCCCGCGCGATGAGATCGAGAAGCGCCGCAGCTTTCGCGCGGTCGATGCCATTCACCGCAACGTCGCTGCGCGGAAGCGCATAGGGTGTGGGTTCTCAGCGATCACCTCCCGCTCTCCCGTCTGTGGGGACTTTCTTTTACCGCGCGTCGGGTTGCGCGGCGGGGGCGGCGCGGGCAAAGGCGGGGAGCGCTTGGCACGCCGCGTCAATCGCAACGAGCCGTGGGTAGGGGGTGAGGTCGCAGCCGTAGCGGCGGGCGTTGAAGAGCTGGGGGATGAGGCAGCAGTCGGCGAGCGTGGGGGTCTCGCCCCAGGCAAAAGGGCCGCCCGGGTTGGTGGGGGCGGTGAGCATCGCCTCGAGCGCCGTGAGCCCCTCGTGGATCCAGTGGTGGTACCAGGCGAGTTTCGCCTCGTCGCTCACCCCCAACATGCCGGTGAGGGCGTTGAGGACCCTCAGGTTGTTGACGGGGTGGATCTCGCACGCGATCAGTTGCGCGATCGCGCGTACCTGCACGCGGGCGAAGGGGTCGGCGGGCAAGAGCGGGGGGGTGGGGTAGCGCTCGTCGAGAAACTCGATGATCGCAAGCGACTGGGTGAGCATCCCGCTTCCCGTCTCGTCGGCAAATTCGAGTACCGGCACCAGCCCCGCTGGATGGCGGGCGCGGTGTTCGGCGCTCTTCTGCTCGCCCGCAAGGAGATTTACCGGCACGATCTCGTAGGAGAGCCCCTTGAGCTCGAGCGCGATCCGCACGCGGTAGGCGGCGGAGCTCCTAAAGTAGCTGTAGAGGCGGATCATCGCGGTGACTCCTCGGGGAGCGCCGCGACGCGGTTTTCGATGCGGCCGAAGAGGTCGTTGCCGTCGCGGTCGGTCATCCAGATCGCGACGGTGTCGCCATCTTTCATGAAGGGGGTTTGCGGCGCGCCAGTTTCGATCGTCTCGAGCATCCGCACCTCGGCGATGCAACAGTAGCCCACGCCGCCATTTTCGACCTTCGAGCCGTAGAGCCCCCCCTGTTTGTTCGAGACGGTGCCGGAGCCGATGATCGACCCCGCAGCGAGGTCGCGGGTCATCGCGGCGTGGGCAATGAGCCGGCCAAAGTCGAACTGCATGTCGACCCCGGCGTTGGGATAGCCAAAGAGGCGGCCGTTGTAGGCGACCCTGAGCGGCAGATGGACTTTACCGTCGCGCCACGCGTCGCCCAGCTCGTCGGGGGTGAGGGCGACGGGGGAGAAGCTGCTCGCCGGTTTCGACTGGAAGAAGCCGAACCCTTTCGCAAGCTCCCCCGGGATGAGGTGGCGCAGACTCACGTCGTTGACCAGCATCACGAGCGCGATCGCATCGCGGGCGGCGATCGGGTCGATCCCCATCGCGACGTCGGTGGTGACGACCGCGACCTCCGCTTCGAAGTCGATGCCCCACGATTCGCGCGCGCGGATCGGGTCGTAGGGGCCGATGAAACTGTCCGACCCTCCTTGGTAGATCAGCGGGTCGTCGTAGAACGACGGCGGCATCTCGGCGCCGCGCGCCTTGCGGACGAGTTCGACGTGGTTGAGGTAGGCCGAGCCGTCGGCCCACTGGTAGGCGCGCGGCAGGGGCGAGGCGCAGCGGCGCGGGTCGAAGGGTTGGGCGTGGCGCGCCGCGCCAGCGTTGAGCGCCTCGTAAACCTCCGCGAGTTGCGGCGCAATGGTCGCCCAGTCGTCGAGGGCCCGCTGCAGCGTCGGGGCAATTTCCGGAACCGCTTGGCAGCGGGTGAGGTCGCGCGACACGAGGACCAGCGTGCCGTCGCGTCCGCCCGCTTTGAGGGTCGCAAGTTTCATCTTCTGCTCCGTAATCTACGCTTCGGGGAACATCGTCCGGTAGCGGCCGTCGTGCATCCACCGGGCGTGGTGCGGGGCGCGCTTGGTGGCCCGCCACTCTTCGAGCATCTCCCACTTCACCGCGTCGAGCGCTTCAAGCATCCCCGGGCGCGGGGTGTTCGCCGCGAGTTCAATCCGGTGGCCGTTGGGGTCGAAAAAGTAGATCGACTGGAAGAGCGCGTGGTCGGTGGGGCCGACCACTTCGATCCCTTCAGCTTCGAGCCGCGCTTTGGTCGCAAGGAGCTCCTCGAGCGACCCCACCTCGAACGCGATGTGTTGCGTCCACGCCGGGGTGTTGGGGTCGCGCCCCATCGGCGGGCGGGTGGGGAGTTCAAAGAAGGCGAGGATGTTGCCGTTTCCAGCGTCGAGAAAGATGTGCATGTAGGGGTCGGGCTCTTTCGTCGACGGGACCTCGTCCTCAGCGATCGAGAGAATGAGGCGCATTCCGAGGTGCTTTTCGTACCACTTCGCAGTCTCGTAGGCGTCTTTGCAGCGGTAAGCGACGTGGTGGATTTTCCGAATCAGGCTCATGGCAGTTTCTCCCAGGTTAGAGCTCGGCTTTCGCGATCGCGATCGCCTCTTCAAGGATGCGCAGGTCGCCAATGTGGTTCGCCAAGAGGAGCACGAGGCGGGCGTTCAACAGGGCGCTCTTCTCGTCGCTCAGGTCGCGGTGGGCGTCGATGAGGAGCGCGTAGAAGTCGTCGCCCGGCGAGTAGTCGTAGAAGTAGCGCTTCTCCGGGTGGTGGAAATTGGGTTGGGTGTTGAGCAGCATCGTCAGGACTCCTTTCGTTACCAGCGGTCGCGGCAGGTGGCACGGGCAAGCGCAGCGTCGATCGCGGCAACGTCGGGCGTGCGCCAGCGGGCGGCGACGTGTTGGTCGGGGCGAAGCAGGTAGGTGGTTTGGGGGGCAAGGTCGTAGCGTTCGCGGACCCGCCCTTTGACGTCGTGGAGGGTGGCGATCCCCTCCGGCGCGACGCCCCGCTGCGCGACGACGAGCGGTTCGATCGGGACCGGCGCGATCGCCCAGCGGGTGAGGAGCGCTGCCGTTTCGGGAGGGATCGCAGCGGCGTCGTCGACATAGTAGAGGAGCTGGAAGCGGTTGCCCACCCAGTTGAGGAGCCAGTCGGCTCGACCGTCGGGGGTGGCGACCGGCGCGTCGTCCATCGGCGCACCCGGCACCATCCGTCCGGCAAAGGGGTCGCGGTCGGGGGTGTTGAGTGAAGAGGTGACGTAGAAGCTCGGCACCGAGAGGCGGCCGGAGTTCACGAGTTTCCGGGCAAAGGGGTAGTGGCGCGCCAAGGTGAGCACCGCTTGGCGCATCGTCTTGCTGCCCGGACCTTTCGGCGTGATGAAGTCGGTGCTGCGCGTCGAGTTCATGATGTTCTCGTCGGCCGCATAGGTGCGCTCCTCGCTGTAGGTGTCGAGGAGCGTCGCGGGGGCTTTGCCGTCGATCACGAGGTTGAGCTTCCAGATCAGGTTATCGGTGTCCTGGATGCCCGAGTTGGCCCCGCGCGCCCCGAACGGCGAGACCTGGTGGGCGGCGTCGCCGACAAAGAGGACGCGGCCGTGGTTGAAGCGGTTCATCCGCCGGCACTGGAAGGTGTAGACGCTCACCCATTCCAGCTCGAATTCGCGCTCGTCCCCGAGCATCGCGCGGATGCGCGGGATCACCCGTTCGGGCTGTTTTTCGACCTCGGGGTCGGCGTCCCAACCGAGTTGGAAGTCGATCCGCCAGACGTTGTCGGCCTGTTTGTGGAGGAGCACCGACTGCCCCGGATGGAACGGGGGGTCGAACCAGAACCACCGTTCAGCGGGAAAATCGGCCTTCATCACCACGTCGGCGATGAGGAAGCGGTCGAGGAAGATCTTCCCTTCGACCTCAAGGCCGAGCATGTGGCGGATCGGGCTGCGGGCGCCGTCGGCGACGATCAGCCAGTCGCAAGTGAGCGAATAGGCCCCTTCGGGCGTTTCGACCCGCAACGCCACCTGATCTGCTCCGGGGGTGACCGCGATCACGCGGTTTTTCCACCGCATCTCGAGTCCGGGCGTCGCGCGGCAGGCGTCGACGAGGTACTCCTCGAGGTAATACTGTTGCAGGTTGACCATCCCGGGGCGGTGGTGGTCGGGTTCAGGGACGAGGTTGAACGAGAAGACTTCGTCGTTGCGGTAGAAGGTGCGGCCGACGTTCCACGAGACCCCCTTCTGGGTGACCCGTTCGCCAACGCCCAGGCGGTCGAGTATTTCGAGCGCCCGCTTGGCGTAGCAGACGCCGCGCGAGCCGATCGAGACGGTGTCGTCGTCATCCAAGAGCAGCACCGGTTTGCCCTTTTGCGCCAGATCGAGCGCGGCGCACATCCCGACGGGGCCCGCTCCGACGACGACCACCGGGACGTGGCGGGTGGCGTCGTGCTGGTCGAGCTCCGGCGGTCGGACAAACGGGAACTTCGGGTAGGTGTAGGTTTTGAGCATCGCGATCACCTCCTTTGGTTAGGGACGAGTGGTGCGGCGGCAACGGAACGGCGTCGGGTCTCTTCTTCTCGTGTGGTCGGTCAAGCCTCTTGCAGCGCGTGCCACATCGCCTGGTCGCGCTCGGCGGTCCAGACGCGCGGGTCGCGGATGCCGCTCGCTTCGTCAAAGGCGCGGGTGACGTCAAACGGCAGGCAGTGTTCGTAGATGAAGACGTGGGCGAATTTCGGGTCCATCCGTTCGCGTGCGATCCGCATCGCCCCTTTGAGGTCGAGCCCTTGCGCCACCGCCTCTTGCGCGGCAGCAAAGAGGGTGGTGACGAAGTCGCGCGTGTAGGCAAAAGCGTTGGCGATCGCCTCGGGCGTGGTGAGCGCCGGGCCGCGGCCGGGGACCACCTTTTCGGCGCCCAGCGCTTCGAGCCGCGCAAGGGTTTCCGGCCAGTCGCTCAAGTAGGCGTCCCCGGTGTAGCAGGCGGCCTCGGCTTCAAGCAGGTCGCCCGAGAAGAGCACCTTCTCTTGCGGGAGCCAGACGACCGTATCCCCTTTGGTGTGGCCGCGTCCCGGGTGCCAGATGCGGACTTCGAGCTCCCCGAGCCACAGGGTGATCTCCTCTTTGAAGGCGAGCGTCGGCCAGGTGAGACCGGGGATGCTCTCGACGGCGCGGAAGAGGCGAGGAAAGCGGCCGATCTCTGACTCCATGTCGGCTTGCCCCCGTTCGCGGATGAGCTCCAGGGTGGGGTAGCTGGCGATGATCTGCTCCAACCCCTCCTTTTTGTACCCAGAGGCACCGAGCACCCGCACCGCATGGTAGTGGGTGAGCGTCACATATTTGATCGGTTTGTCGGTCACTTCGCGCACTTTGGCGATGACGCTCTGGGCCATTACCGGAGTGGCGGTCGCGTCGATGATCATCACCGCGTCATCGCCGATCACCACGCCGGTATTGGGATCCCCTTCGGCGGTATAGGCCCACGCGTGTTCCGAGAGCTGCACGAACGAGACGGCTTTTTCTTCCAGATCGGCTACCGAGGCAAAGGCTTTCTGTGTCATAGTTGGGTTCCTTGAGAGACTTTTCTCTTACCAGCTTAGCGCGAGATTCAACAATTGTCAATAGATTTGATATTATCGAACATCGTTCGGCAAAGAGGATCAGGTGAACATGGCGACGGAACGGCGAGGAATCCAATCGGTCGAGGTCGGAGGGCAGTTGTTGCGGGTGCTTGCCGAGGCAGGTGCCGCGATGATGTTGAAGGATCTCGCGGCGACAGCAGGGATGACCCCGGCGAAAGCCCACCCCTACTTGGTCAGTTTCGGCAAACTGGGGCTGGTGGAGCAGGACCCGCTCACCGGCCGCTACAAGTTGGGGCCGTTCGCGCTGCGGATGGGGTTGGCGGCGCTGCACGCGCTCAACCCGGTGCGGGTGGCGAACGAGGTGGCGGCGCAACTCGCTGACGCGGTGGGGCAGAACGTGGCGATCGCCGTCTGGGGGAATCTCGGGGCGACAATCGTCGATGTCGAGGAGTGCCAGCGGGCGATCCACGTCAATATGCGTCCGGGAACGGTGATGGGGCTCTTGACCACCGCGACGGGACGGGTCTTTGCCGCCTACCTTCCGCCGCGCCTCGTCGAACCGCTGATCGAGCGCGAGTTGCAGCGCCTTGCCGGGGGGCGCGAGCGGCTCAGGATCTCGCGCCGCTTTGTCGAAGAGCAGGTGGCCGAGGTGCGGCGCCACGCGATGGCGCGCGTCGTTGGGCAACCGATTCCCGGGATCAACGCCTTCTCCGCCCCGGTTTTCGACCACAATGGGCATCTTGCGTTGGCGCTCACAGTGTTGGGGCCACAGGAGTCGTTCGACCCTGCGTGGGATGGGCCGATGGCGCAGGCAGTCCGCCAGGCGGCGCAGACGATTACCGAGCGGGTGGGTGGGGATCCGCGCAAGCTTGAGCCGCAGAGCGAAGCGCAGGAGACCACCCCTTCTGATCCGATCATTTCGTGGTAAATTGGTACTTCTACTCAAACTCAACCTAAGGGAGGGAAAAATGGCACGTGAAGTCGTTGTCGTCAGTGCAGTCCGTTCGGCAATCGGGACCTTCGGCGGGACCCTTTCCGGCATCGAACCGGCCGATCTCGGCGGGATCGTGATGAAAGCGGCGATCGAGCGCGCGCAGATCGAAGCCGATCTCATCGAGTACATTACCGTGGGCAACTGCATTCCCACGGAAGCGCGCTACGCCTACGTGCCGCGGGTCGCATCGATCCAGGCGGGCTGTTCGATGAATTCGGTGGCGATGCAGGTGAACCGCTTGTGCGGTTCGGGGCTCCAGGCGATCGTCACCTCGGCGCAGCAGATTCTCCTCGGTGACGTCGATTGGGCGGTCGGCGGCGGGGTGGAGGTGATGTCGCGCGGCGCATATCTCTTGCCGGCGCTCCGCAACGGTGCCCGCATGGGGGACACCCAGGCGATCGACGCGATGGTGGCCGTCCTCACCGACCCCTTTGGCGTCGGCCACATGGGGGTCACCGCTGAAAATCTCGCTCAGAAATACGGCATTACCCGCGAGGAGCAGGACGCCTTTGCGCTGGAGTCGCAGCGTCGCGCCGCCCGGGCGATCGCGGAAGGGCGGTTCAAAGAGCAGATCGTGCCGGTCACCATCAAGACGCGCAAAGGGGAGGTCGTTTTCGACACCGACGAACACCCCAAACCCGAGACGACGATGGAGAGCTTGGCGAAACTCAAACCCGTCTTCAAGAAAGATGGGACGGTCACCGCCGGCAACGCCTCGGGGATCAACGACGCCGCGTCGTTCCTGGTGCTGACCGACGCCTCGGTCGCCGAAAAGCGGGGGTTGCAGCCGCTCGCCCGCCTCGTCTCCTATGCCGTCGCGGGGGTGCCGAACGACGTGATGGGAGAGGGGCCGATTCCGTCCACTCAAGTGGCGCTGAAGCGCGCAGGGCTTACCCTTGACGATATCGACGTCATCGAATCGAACGAGGCGTTCGCGGTCCAGGCGCTCACCGTGCTCAAACAGTGCGGCTTTGACCCGGCGAAGACCAACCCAAACGGGGGGGCGATCGCGCTCGGCCACCCAGTGGGGGCGACGGGTGCGATTCTGACCACCAAATTGCTCTACGAGTTGCGCCGCATCAACGGCCGGTACGGGCTCGTGACGATGTGCATCGGCGGCGGGCAAGGGATCACCGCGATCTTCGAACGGCTCTGAGCTCCTCGCTCAACGTGACGAAGTGGCGCCAGCGCTCGACGGCGATTCTGCCCGCAGCTACCGCGGCGGTGATCGCGCAGCCGGGCGTCTGGTCGTCATGGCGGCAATCGCGAAAACGGCACTGCCCGAGGTAGGGGCGAAATTCGGGGAAGGTCTTGGGAAGCATCTGCTCGTCGATGTGCGCCAAACCGAAGCGCTGAAGTCCCGGGCTATCGATGACCCAGCCGCTCCCAAAGGGGTAGAGACGGATAAAGGTGGTGGTATGACGGCCTGAGTCGAGCGCGCGGGAGATCTCGCCGATGCGGGCCTCGGCGTGCGGAATGAGGGCGTTTACGATCGTCGATTTCCCCATTCCCGATTGGCCGACGAGCACGGCGCGGTGCCCGTCGAGCCGTTCAGCGAGCTGAGCAACCGACTGGTGGGCGGAGAGGGCGAGCACCGGGTAACCTGCGGCGACAAACGGGGCGAGCGCCTTTTCTGCTGCGGAGACGCCTGGGAGGTCGCACTTGTTGAGGAGGATGAGCGCCGCGATTCCCTCCGCTTCGGCGGCAACCAGACAGCGGCTCACGATCTCCGGCGAGAAGCTCGGCTCGACGGCGGTCACGACCACCACGAGGTCGACATTCGCCGCCAGGAGCTTCTCCCGTACGGCGTCGGCGCGGTAAAGCAGCGTCGTGCGCGGTTGGCGCGCTTCGATCACTGCCCGGTCTGTTGTAACCCGACGAAAAAGCACCCGGTCGCCGCACGCGTAGTCGTTTCGTTTGCCGCGGGTGTGGGCAAGGATCAGGGGTGCCGAGAAGCTGGGGGTCTGCTGGACACAAAAGTGGCGCCCGTGCGCGGCGACGACGATCCCCTCTTCGCACTGCTCCTTTCGCGGGCTCATTCGAGACCGAAGCGGTAGAAGCGCCGGTTGAGGTATCCTGCAATGTGGTATTCATCCTCCGGAAAGAGCTCGAGCCGGAGGTTGGTGGTGCAGGCGGTGAGCATCTGGGTGAGCGCGTCGGGGCTTTTGACCCGGCGGTTCTCCCGCAGGTAGGCCCCCGAACCCTCTTCGCCGCCAAAGCGGCGGGTGTGGCAGGCGACACAGAGCTCGTCGTGAAACGCTTGGCCCTGTTCGAGATTGGCGTTGGGGAAGGGGTCGGCGCCGATGCCGGTCTCGGTAAAGAGGAGCGCCGCTGCGGTGAGGGGAAGATGCCAGGGTTGGGCGGTCCGTTTCATGGGGTGTCTCTCCGTCTTTTCCCTCTGTTGTGTCATCATAGCGCGGTTGGTTTTGGAAGGCAAATAGGATGGGACGACGATGAGCGACCAAGAGCAGGTAAGCCCCTACCTCATCTGGATCGACATGGAGATGACCGGGCTCGACCCCGACAACGACCGCATTCTGGAGGTGGCGCTGGTTGCGACCGATAATGCGCTGAATGTGGTCGGGGTGCTGGAGCCGATTGCGGTCCACCAGAGCGACGAGGTGCTCGCGGCGATGGACGAGTGGTGCCAGAAGACCCACGGCCGATCGGGGTTGATCGACCGCGTGCGCGCGTCGACGGTTTCTGAAGCCGAAGCCGAAGCCCGGATGATCGCCTTTATGGCGCAGTACGTGGCACCGCGGCAAAGCCCGATGTGCGGCAACTCGATCTGCCAGGACCGCCGCTTTCTCTACCGCTACATGCCGAAGGCGGAGGCCTATTTCCACTACCGCAACCTCGACGTCTCCACCCTCAAGGAGCTCGCGAAGCGCTGGGCGCCCGAGGTTCTGAAGGGCTTCCAAAAAGAGAGCGCCCATACGGCGCTTGCGGACATTCTCGAGTCGATCGAGGAGTTGCGCCGTTACCGCGCTGCCTTTTTCAACAGCGCGAGCAGCTGAGCCGTCGACGGGTCGTGCGGGGTCTCTTCCGACGTGGTAAGCCCCCGCGCCATCTCCTTGCCGAGCTCGACGCCGAACTGGTCGAAGGGGTTGATTCCCCAGAGAAAGCCGCGCACAAAGGTCGCGTGTTCGTAGAGCGCCAAGAGCTGCCCGAGTGCCCTCGCCCCGGTGGAGCGGGCCATGAGAAAAGTGCTCGGGCGGTTCCCTGGAATCTCGAGATGGGGCGCAAGCTGCTCCGCATCGTGCTCCGCGACGCCGCGGGCAAGGAGCGCCTGATACGCTGCGTCGCGCGACCGGCCGACAAGGAGCGCCTCGGCTTGCGCGATCGCGTTGGCCGCCAGCGCCCACGCTGCTTTGCGCCGCGCCGCGGCAAGCGCGCTATTCCCCTCTTGTGCCGCGGCGTCGGCGAACGCAACGAATTCGAGCGCGATCGGCCGGGTTCCCTGGTAGAACCACTGGTGGAAGGCGTGCTGCCCGAGCGTTCCCACCATCCCCCAGACGGCCATCGCGGTGGGGTAGGGAGCCAGAGACCCGTCGCGGCGGACCCGCTTGCCGTTGCTCTCCATTTCCAATTGCTGCAACCACGCGGGCAGGAGCTGCAGCCCCTGCGCGTAGGGGAGGAGCGCGTACTGTTGCTGGTCGAGGTAGGTGGCGAGCCACACCCCGAGGAGCCCAAGGATCACGGGGAGATTGTCCAGAAGCGGGGTGGTGCGGAAGATCTGGTCGACTTCAGCCGCCCCGGCGCGCAGTTCGGCAAAAGGCTCCATGCCGTAGGTGAGCGCGATCGGCAACCCGACACTCGACCAGAGCGAATAGCGCCCCCCGACCCACTCGGGGAGCCAGAGGATCCGGTCGCGGTCGTACCCGAGCTGCTCGGCTTTTGCCGGGGCGCTCGTGATCGCGACGAAATGGCGGTTGAGGCGCGGGTCGGTAGCCGCCATTCCGAGCCCCTCCGAGAGCCACAACCGGGCAAGACGGCTATTCGTCAGCGTCTCAGCGGTCGAGAAGCTCTTCGAGGTGACGACATAGAGGGTGCGCGCCGGGTCGAGGTCGGCGGTTGCCCGGGTGAAGTCGTTCGGATCGATGTTGGCAACAAAGCGCACGCGCCCGTGCTGGGGATAGCCCCAATGGGCGAGCGCCTCGGCAATGAGGCGCGGGCCGACGTCGGAGCCGCCGATACCGAGGTTGACGACGGTGTCGAGCGTTGCGCCGCTCGCCCCGGTGACCTGACCCGCACGGTAGGCGGTGACCAGTGCCGCGAAGTGCGCCTCACTCTCGGCAAAGCGCGCGCGGTCGGCGTCGGGTACGGGCGCTCCCCCGCGGCAAGCCATGTGGAGCGCCGGCCGATTCTCGGTGAAGTTGAGCGCTTCGCCAGCAAAGAGGGCGGCGATCGCCTGCTGGAGCCCCACCGCCTCCGCAAGGGCAACGAGCCGCTCGACCACTGACCGGTCCCACGCCTGCTTGCTGAGGTCGGCGGTCCACTCACCGATCCTCCAGGTGAGCGCCGCCACCCGCGCCGGGTCGGCGGCGAGGTGTTCCCGGATCGGGAAGGTTCGCCACGGCTCAGCCGCGGCGAGCAGCTCGGCGTGTTCGCCCGTTTTTTCCAGTGGCCGCCAGAAGCGCACAAGGGGATCGGGGTTACTGCGGCTCTTTTCGCTCATGGGGTTTCCTCCTCGTCACTTTGCTTCAGGGCGGCGAGCGGCGGCGCGCTCAGAGGGACGACGATCCACCACTCGGTGCGGTTGCCGCTCCCCCGTACGGCTTGGGCGATGATCCACCGTCGCCACGCCGGGTCGAGCGCCCGCGCTTTGAGCCGCACAGTGACCAGCGGACAATCAGCGGCGATTCTACCCTGTGCGGGGGCGTAGTAGCTGAGCGCCGCGACAACATCGGCCCCCATCCGCGGGTGCGGGGCAAGGCACTGATGGGCGGCGACAACGGGATGGTGCCACAGGGTGCGCACCGTGGGGGCAAGATCGCGTGCTGCGTCGATCCACGGAAAGAGGAGGAGCACGGTGAGCCACCAGATGAGCACCACGCTCAACAGCCAATGGGCTGCGGCGCGCACCGCCTGCCGCGGCAGGTGCTTGATGAGCAGCACCCAGAGAAGCAGACCGGCCGCAGCAGCAGTGAGCCGTACCGGTCCCGCGTCGAGGCGAAAATCGGGAGCGACCCGTGCCACGTAACGCGCCAATCCCGGCGGCCAGTCGAGGAGTTGCGCGCTGGTGACCAACGCGACGAGCACAAGGAGCACGAGCGTCATCGCGAGCGTAAACGAGGCAAACGCTGCCGACGTGCTCGGACCAAAGCGCAGCAGCCGCACGGTGGCCACCCACGCGAGCGGCGCGGTGAGGAGGAGCAGCGTACTTTCGCTTACGGGAAAGAGGACGAGGGTGGCGAGGAGGAGCCAGAGAAGCCAGAGCGCGATGGGGGCAACCTCGGGGAGCCGCCACAGTTCGTAGAGGCGATTGGGCCAAAACACCACCAACCAGAGCGGCCAGAGGGTCCAGCCCCCGCGCGAGCGGAGCGCGTCGAACCCGCGTCGCGGGTCGAGCGCGACGGTGTCGAAGGTCGCGCGGGCCCACGCCACGGCGTCGGGCAAGAGGAACAGGAGCGCCGCAGTGGCGAGCACGAGAAGCGCAGCAACAGTGGCGGCAAACCAAGCGGGCAAACGGCGGCTGTTCCGGAGGGACGGCGGGGTCGTCTGGGTTAGGAAACCGGGGTACGCGGCAAGCACCGGGGAAAGCGCCGAGGTACGGGGAGCTACTGCGGCGCGGCGAAGGATAAGCGGCAGCGCGCCGAGGGCGAGGATCAACCCCGGAATGCCGCTACTCCAGAAGAGGAGCGTTGCGCCGATTAGTCCATGCAAGAGACGGAGGGAGCGTGCCTCAATGGCGACACTTCCCCAGAGGAGCCACGCGACGGCGGCGGAGACTGCCGCGACACTCGAATGGAGGTGGCCAAAGATGAGCCACCCTAATGGCGTTGCGGCGGCGATTGCCGCAACGATCGCGCCATTTCGACCGGCGATTCGCCGCACAGCGTCGGTAACGAGGAGCGTTTGCACAGCGAGCCACAACGGGGTGGCGAGCCGGCTCCCGTCGTGAAAGGGGACGCCGACCACTTCGGCGAGCGAACCCAAGAGCGCTGCGCTCCAGCCATAGAGGGGGCCCCATGGGATGAGATCGGGGTGGGTTAGCGCGTCCGGGATCAGCTGACCGTGCGCGACGGCCCACGCCGACCAGAGGTGGCGGAGATCTTCGCCGAGCCACGGCGCGTGGTGGAGCCCAACGAGCGCGTAAAGGGTAAAAAGAAGAACGGCACCCAGCGTGCCGAAGAGGAGCCGCTCCCAGAGCGCCGGTTCGCGGGATGGGGGCGGATCGAAGAACATCGCAACCGTGCGGTGGCCCAAGGCCTGGGCCACCGAAGGCTACCGATCAGCGAACCATCTGACCGTATTTCTGGCGGAAGCGCTCGACACGACCAGCGGTGTCGACGATCTTCTGTTTGCCCGTGTAGAAGGGGTGGCAGTTCGAGCAGACTTCCACGTGCAGCGTCGGTTTGGCGTACGTGGAGCGGGTGACGAAGCTGTTGCCGCACGAGCAGGTGACGGTCACTTCGTGGTAGTCAGGATGGATTCCTTCTTTCATGGGGTTACCTCGCAATAGGCCGACGGCGATTGTGGCCGCCGATGAATCAGGGGAAAACGGAATTATCGCCAAAAAAGGGAAAAAAAGCAATAAAATCGCGCGCCATGAGTTATGGCATCTCCCGTATCCCCACAAGCGCCCAACAAGGGGTTCACACGCAGCTCGTCGCGGTGGTTCGGCGCCACCTCGCTACCCCCTTTCGCAAACCCTACGCCCCCTACAACTTGGCGGCATTCGAACGGTTTCGGGAACGGTGGGATGGCCGCACGCCGGTGATTCTCGATTCCGGCTGCGGCGTCGGTTGGTCTTCGCTGCGGCTCGCGCGCGACCATCCCGAAGCGCTGGTGGTCGGTGTCGACCAGTCCGAGGAGCGGCTCAACCGGCGAAAACCCCTCCCAGAGGCGCTCTGGCCAGAGAACCTCCTCTTTCTTCGTGCCGACGTGATCGATTTCTGGCGCCTCCTTGCCGAGGCGCGCGTCCCCCTTTTAGCCCACTGGTGGCTCTATCCCAACCCCTGGCCGAAGATCGGGCACCTCAAACGCCGGTGGTATGCCCACCCTGTTTGGCCTACGGTGCTCGAATTGGGCGGGCAGTTCGAGTGCCGAACCAACTGGCCGGTCTTTGCCGAGGAGCTTGCCGTGGCGTTGCACGAGAGCGGTGTGGCCGCGACCGTCACCCCCTTCGTGCCGCAAGGCGAGCCGCTCACCCCCTTTGAACGCAAATACCACGACTCGCATCAAAGCCTCTACCGGGTCACTGCAAACCTCTCCGAGCGAAGGAGCACCCCATGAAGCAGATCGAGTCGGCAAATCCCTGCCTGCGTTGTGGTGCCTGCTGTGCCGCTTTTCGGGTCGACTTCCACGTGAGCGAAGCGGCTCCTCTTGCTCCGTGGGTGGTGCCGGTGACCCGAACGTTGGTGCGAATGCGCGGTACCGACGACGCGTCTCCCCGCTGCGCCGCGCTCGTTGGCGAAATTGGCGTAAGCGTCCACTGCGCCGTCTATTCCCTGCGGCCGTCACCGTGCCGGGAGTTTGCGCCACTCGCCCCTTTGGGGGTCGGTGACGAGGCGTGTGCCCGGGCGCGCCGGCGGCACGGTTTGCCGCCGCTCACTCAT